>JAJYKO010000639.1 GCA_021788565.1 Chloroflexota bacterium | reverse complement strand
CTTCAAACCCGCCCATACAGCTTCGACTCCAGGGGTCAACATCCGCGCAACAGGGTGCTAGTAGGCGTCGGCGAAGTTGTCCCACCACCACTTGGCATAGGAGTCCTCGACCTTGACGGCTGCCGGGTCGCCCTCCCCGTCCCCTGAGCCCCGCATCAGGAAGGAGTAGGCCGACGCGATCTTCTTGAAGCGGGCCGCCTTCTCCGCATCCCCAGGGTGGTGGTCCGGGTGGTTCTCCCGTGCCAGCGCCCTGTAGCGCTGAGTGATCTCTTCGGCAGTCGCGTCCCTGTCCAGTCCCAGGGCTTCGAGCGCTCTCCTGCGGCGCCCCTCGAAGGCAAGATCGCCGATTCTCTTCTGCTTCTCTTCCATTCTACTGTCTCTCCTCACAAGTCCACTTTCATCCCAAGCCACCGGCCTCCGAGTTCCAGGCCGAGGGTGGAGAGGGAACGGGCCAGGCCGTCGCCCAGCCAGTAGTTCTCGAACAGCACCTTGCCCCAGTGCATCAACCGACCGGGTGGCTTGAGGTCCACCGTCGGGTTAGGCTCGGCATAGAAGTTCCCCGCGGCGAACGCCGCTTCGGCTCTGCCTATCTCCATCCAGCAGAAGCCGGAGCCGTCGAACTCGCCGCTGTGGCCGCCTTCCAGCTGTGCTGCCAGACTTCGCGCCACGGTCAAGGCTTCGGCGTGGGCAAACACGCCGGCCTTCGGAAGGGGCTTGCCGTTGGACAGGGTGATAGTAGTCACGTCCCCCAGGGCGTAGACGTTCTCGAATCGGGTCCTCATGCTCCTCTTGTCCACCGGCACCCAGCCGGTCTCGTTGGCGAGCGCCGATTCCTTGACCACCCGCGGCGACCGATGCGGGGGGACGGCAGCCAGCAGGTCGAACGCTTCCCGGGCCCCGTCCTGGAAGACCAGTTCCCTGCGCTCGGGATCGATGGAGGTCATCGGCCGGTTGGGATGGTAGAGGATTCCCCGCTCGGCAAGCAGGTTCGTCACCGCCTGGCCCAGGACGGGACCCGCAACTGGCATGGGCTGGGGCTCGGGAGTGAAGATCTCCACCTGGCTATCCCTTCTCAGACCTCGGCGGCGAAGGGCGTCCTCCAGCAGAAACGCTGCCTCGTAGGGGGCCGCGGGGCACTTGAAGGGCAACGCCGAGACGGCCACGAGGAGACGGCCTCCCCGGAAGTCCTGGAGGGCTTTCCTCAAGCCGGCCGCTCCGTCCAGGTCAAAGAAGTTGTGGGCGGCCTGGGAGTAGCCAGACATCGCGTTCGGGGCAAGGTCGGCACCAAGGGCCACCACCAGGGCATCGTACTCCAGGGTGCCGGTGCTGGTGACCACCTTACCGCCAGCGGCGTCGATCTCCTGGACCTCCGCGCGCACCAACTCCACCCCCGGGCGGACCAGGCGGTCGACAGGCTTGGTGACCTGTCCTGGCCGGCGCCAGCCGACCATCAGCCAGGGGAGGGATGGGGTGAAGACGAAATCCCCATTCTTTTCTACCAGAACGACCCGGTGCCGATCTCCAAGCCGGGCCCGAAGCTCGTTGGCGGCCACCAACCCCCCGACACCGCCGCCGAGCACAAGAACCGTGTGCATGGTCACGTCTATCTCTCTTCTCTAGCCCTGGGCTCCAACGGGGCCCTGGGTTCAGCATCAAACCTGGCAGAATGGCTTCAGCACCTTGAAGGCTTCCGCGTAGGCGCATCCGGCCTGGACCCCATACTCCCGGTTGCACCGAGTCATCCAGCCCGCCAGCTCCTCCGCGTCCCGCACCTGGCTCTTGTGCAGGGCGATGGCCTCCAGCTTGGCGCCGAAGGTGTCGCTGACGTCCACCCACGTGTCCGGTTCTTCAGCTCCGAAGAGATAGACCGTCTCCGTCCTGTGGGGCCTCACGCCCCGAGCCAACTGTTCTGGATACATCCTCGGGTTGGCCGCCGCCACCACAGCGTCCAGGGACGCCATGCCCGCGGCCCGATGGTCCGGGTGAAGCTGGTATCGCTTCCAGGGATCCCAGGCCAGGACCATCTCCGGGCGGAAGCCCCTGATCAGAAGCACCAGATCCTTCTCCAGTCCCTGGACCCGGGCGAGGTCACCGTCGGGATGCCCGAGGAAGTACACGTCCCGCACCCCCAGCCGCCGCGCCGCCACCATCTGCTCCTCGCGGCGCAGCTCCGCCAGCTCCCCGCTCGCTATCGGCAGGTCATCGCAGCCCTTGTCCCCGTCGGTGCAGACGACGTAGGCAACCTCGGACCTGGCCTTTGCCCACGCGGATACCGTCCCGCCGCAGGTGAACTCGGCGTCGTCGGGGTGGGCGAAGATCGCCATCACCCTCGCCGGCATGCTAGCTATGCTTCGAGAAGGAGGCTTGGATATCTCGGCTGTCATGGCAGGCTATCCCTCCGGTTCCTGAGCGAGTGCTTCCACCGGGCCGGTGCCCTGAAGGGCCTCCATCCGCGCCCTGAGACGCATCTCGGCCCGCTCGAACTGGCGGCGCAGCGCCTCGCGCACCACCCCGCGCATCGGCCGCGCCATGTTCAACCGCTTCTCCTCCAGCAGGTCCTCCAGATCCGCCTCCAGCCGCGACAGCTCCGTCTCGCTCTCTTCCATCGGCTACTATCTCTCACGCTCCAGTGCAGTATCTCCAGGTCACCCGGCAGCGAGCCCCCTCCAGGAGTCTGCCAACGCTTTCGCTGCCTCCTCCACATCCTCGGAGGTCGTGAACTTTCCCAGGCTAAGCCGCACGGCTCCCAGGGCCCTGTCCCGAGGCAGTCCCATGGCGGTGAGAACTGGCGACGGATCGGTCCGGCCCGCATGGCAAGCCGAGCCAGTGGAGGCCGCCACCTCGGGTGTTGCCGCCAGCAGTTCCTCCCCATCCACGTTCGGGAAGCTGACGTTAAGGGTGTTGGGGAGTCTGTCGGTCGGGTGGCCGTTCAGAATCAGACCGGGAAAGTCCTCGGCCAGAAGCTTGTGAAGGTGGTCCCGAACGGAGCGCATCCGGGGGACGTACTCGCCCATACTCTGCTCGACCACCTGGGAGGCCTTGCCCAGTCCCACGATGTAGGGGACGTTCTCGGTACCCGCCCGACGGCCGCCTTCGTGGCCCGCACCGTGAATCAGTGGCTCCAGTGTGACCCCACTCCGAACGTAGAGGGCTCCCACCCCCTTGGGGGCGTACAGTTTGTGCCCGGCCACGGTGAGCATGTCCACCCCCAGCGCGTCCACTCGCGCGCCCACCTTACCCACCGATTGGGCGGCATCGGTGTGGACCAGAACCCCCCGGCGCCGGGCGATGGCGGCGATCTCGGCGATGGGCTGGATGGTCCCCGTCTCGTTATTGGCGTGCATGATAGAAACGAGAATGGTTTGGCCGGTGATAGCCTCGTCCACCGCCTTTGGGTTCACGCGCCCCTCCCTGTCCACGGGCAGGTAGGTCACGGCGTATCCCCGACTCTCCAGGTAATGGCAACTGTTCAGCACCGCCGGGTGCTCGACCAGGCTGGTAATGATGTGGTTGCCTTTATCCCGATAAGCCTCGGCGATGCCCACCAGGGCCAGGTTGTCGGCCTCGCTTCCCCCTCCGGTGAAGACGATTTCTTCAGGGGCGCAACCCAACAGCAAGGCCACCTGGCTGCGAGCCTCCTCCACGACCGCGTGAGCGTTCTGGCCGTATGGGTGGGAGCTGGAGGGGTTGCCGAAGCGCCCCTCCAGACCCGGGGCCAGGTATGGTCCCATGGCCTCCACTACTGCCGGATCCAAAGGGGTGGTGGCGTTGTAGTCCAGGTAAATCGGTCTCATCTGTCCGCCTTCCGTAGGCTCAAAAGCTGTTCCAATTTCATTTATGCCGAACCCTGCATCTCCTCGTATGGTCAGGGCGCAGCCACTCAGGCCACGCCCCGTTCTTTGCGCATTGGAGAGGCTTCCTTGCCCCAGTTCCAGGTAGTGACGCCCCTAGAACGCCCCCAGCACGTGCCGATCGCCGGCGAGCATAAGCTCCGCCAGCTCGCCGTAGCCAAGGGGACTCGCGCCCACGAGCAGGTCGTCCGCAGCGAAGCCGCGGGCAGCCAGGTCATCCTCCAGGTAGCGTAGCCCTACGCCGGCCTCCACGGCCTCAGCCAGGAGAATGGCCGCGGCCGTCTGATTTCCCTTCAGGGCGCAGAGCACCCCGTCCTGGATGAGGCAGAGCGTCACCCTCTCGCCCTGTCGCGCCATCTCGGCGGCGGTGCTCAGTCCGACGGCGGCTCCGCCAGGCCCACTCCGCACGACAACCAGCTTCTCTTTAGGTCGCTCCATCGATCCGTCCTCCCTCAGTAGACCA
>JAJYKO010000009.1 GCA_021788565.1 Chloroflexota bacterium | reverse complement strand
GAAGGGCGGCACAGGGCAAGGCCGAAGCTGCCCAAAGAGGGGCAGCCAGGGGGACACACCTTCCCAACCGTCGACCGACCAGCCCCAACACAGCGTCACACTCGCCAACACAGGATGGAACCGAGTCAGAAGTGCCCATTCCCCCCCACAACCGGGTCAGGAGGTAGTAATAGTGGAGATCAAGGGTCGAGTCGTGGTGGTCACAGGCGCCGGACGGGGCGCGGGCCGGGTCATAGCGCTAGAATTCGCGCGCCATGGGGCCAGGGTCGCCCTCGTCGCAAGGACGGAGAGGGAGCTTGAGGAGGTGGCGCGTGAGATCGAATCGCTGGGTGGGGAGGCGCTCACCGCCCCGTCCGACATCACCGACGAGGCCGAGGTGGCTCGAATGGCAGGGCGGGTCCTTTCCGCATTCGGGACCGCAGACGTGCTTGTGAACAACGCGGGCATAATGCTCCGTGGGCCGGTGGAGTCCACCAAGTTGGAGGACTGGAACCGCGTCCAGTCCGTCAACGTCACCGGACCTTTTCTCTGCTCGCGGGCTTTCATCGAGGCGATGAAGAAGCAGAGGAGGGGGCACATCATCAACATCTCATCGGGCGCCGGCAAGCAGGGCTATGCCAACATCGCCGCCTATTCCGCCTCCAAGTTCGCCGTGATCGGATTCTCAGAGTCGCTCGCCGCGGAGCTGATGGAGTGGGGAATCAAGGTGACGACCCTGATCCCTGGAAGCATCGACACAAGTTTCGGTGGGTGGCAGCCGGGTGAGCGGCAGGGCGTCAAACTGCTGCAGCCTGAGGACATCGCGCAGGCGATTGTGGCCGTCGTGAGCCAGTCCGAGCGAGCCTGGACGCAGGAGATCAACCTCTGGCCGTTCAAGTAGGGATCAGGGGCCAGGCGTCAGGGAACGGGGGGGCAGGGATCCGGGACAGGATGTGCACGATAGATAAAGTTAGACAGGGCGGATAATAGGTAGTAGGTACCGTATCCTGCCTATTCTTCTACATCCCGTCTATCCTGTTCGGTACTCCCCCGTTCTCTGAACCCTGTCCCCTGACCCCTCGCCCCATCACCCGTGGGAGAGGCGGAAGACGAGAGTCGCGAGCCTGGCAGCGAGGTCCTCGTTGGAGACCACCGCACCCGCCGGAAGCTCCAGTTTGGCTGGGGCGAAGTTCATGACGGCGGTTATACCCGCACTGACCACCTGCTCGGCCACGGCCTGGGCCTCAGTGGCCGGCACCGTGAGAATGGCTATTCGGATGGAATGGTCCCTAACGAAGCTCTGGAGCTGTGAGACGTCCAGCACCTCCAGGCTGCCCACCCGTGCCCCAATCCTGTCGGGGTTGTTATCGAACAGCGCAGCGATGTGTAGACCGTAGGTCGTAAAGCCTCGGTATGCAGAGATGGCGCTGCCCAGCCGGCCGGCCCCGACGACAATCACCTCGCGCTCCACATCCAGCCCAAGCTGCCGCGCCAGCTTGTCGCGCATCTCGGCGACGTCGTAACCAACCCCGGGACGACCGAATTCGCCGAGGTATGCCAGATCCTTTCTCACCTGCGCTGCCGGCACACCCGCGGCATCGCCCAGCATCTCCGAGGAGACTACCGCCAGCCGTAGCTCCTGCGCCTCCAGGAGGTAGCGGTAGTAAAGAGGAAGGCGGTTCAGAGATGGAGTGGGAACCTTCGGCCGCTGTTCCATGCGTTACTCCTTCTCGCGCTAGTCCCGATTGGGTTGAACAGGTGAAACATAGCAACCATCGGGCTTCGCAGTCAACCACACAGCTGTAGCGTCGAAGGATGGGGTCGTCGAAGAAGCGGGTAATACCTGTACCGAAGCGATTATGAACCTGCACGGCCTCCCATGGAGTGCCCGCGGGCTTGCGGAACCGTCATTCCCGCGCAGGCGGGATCCAGGCTCCGGTACGGCGATAAAGTGCTCCTCTTCGCGGGCATGACGACGAACCGTGTGGACGACCCCACGCCCGACGCTCAGCCGGGGTTGCTCGCTGGAACCCGCGCCTCTCGCTGCGCTGCTTCGACGAAACGCTCGGCCCATTTGGGCACCGCGGCCGCGTGAAGGTGGGTGTAGGCAGCCAGGACGTTGTCGACCATCAGGCCGTCGTTGTGGTCGGCATCAATGCCGAACCCCTTGCGGAGCTTGTAGGCAAACTTCGTCTTGCTTCTATCCAGAGAGACCACCCGCGTGTTGTGAAACTCGTGTCCCCTGAGGCTCTCTCCCCTGGAGAAGAAGGGGTTGGCTGCCACAACCTCGGCCACAGCGTAGCCGTGACCCTGCGGCCGGCGGGTCATCTCGATCTCACACGGCAGCACGCCCACCATCTCTGCCTTCCGGTCTCCCCAGCGGACTGCGCGGGATAGGTAGATCAACCCCGCGCACTCAGCGTACACGGGCAGTCCTCCCTGAACGCGCCGGTGGATGTCGCGTCGCAGCGATTCGTTGGCCTCTAACTGACCCATGAACACCTCGGGGAATCCGCCGCCTATGTAGAGGGCGTCGACCGCGGGAAGGACCCGGTCGGCGAGTGAGTCCACGATCTCCAACCTGGCGCCAGCGTTCTCCAGGGCTTCCAGGTTCTCGGGGTAGTAGAAGCTGAAGACCCGATCCCTTATCACGCCGATTCGGACCGAGGGCTCGGCGCTCGCCTCGGAGGCCTCCAACCCGGTATTTTCCGGCAGTGGGGCCGCCGAGCGCGCGATTTCCAGCAGGAGATCCAGGTTCACGTGCTGCTCGACCACTCGATGGGCCTCTTCGATGACGGGGACCAGCCCATCGTCTTCACCCCGTGGCACCAGCCCGAGGTGCCGATCGGCGATCGTGAGCTCTCTTCTCTTTGGAATGGAGCCCACCACCGGTATACCGCAGTATCTCTCGATGGCAGCGACCAGCATCTCCTCGTGCCGGCTGTGGCCCACGTTGTTCAACACCACTCCGGCTACGTTCACCCCGGGCTCGAACCGCTGGTAGCCGCCGACCAGCGCCGCCACGCTCCGCGTCATCCGGGTCGCGTCCACCACTAGCAGGACCGGGACCCCTAGGAGACGCGCCAACGCTGCCGAGCTCCCCGACCCCTCGAGGTCCAGACCGTCGTATAGCCCCATCGCCCCTTCTATGACGGCGATGTCGGCATCTGAGGTCGCGCGCCGAAATGCCGTCGCGGTGGCATCCTCTCCCATCATGAAGAGGTCGAGGTTGCGGCACGGTCTCCCTCCAGCGCCGCTGAGCCAACTGGGGTCTATGTAGTCGGGGCCTTTCTTGAAGGGCTGAACTGTGAGGCCTCGGCCCGCCAGCGCTGCTACGATGCCGATGGAGACGGTAGTCTTACCCGATCGGCCGTGGGGCGCCGCGATCATCACTCGCGGGCAACACATCTGCGTCACCCCTTTCTACCCTGGGCCGTTGCACCCAACTGTTGCAGTTGGCGCACAGAACCGGGTTCTTCAGGGCGTGCTCGTAGGCCCGTCTAATCGTTCTATTGGAGTGCAGCGACTCTTCGTCGAATACGAACATCACGTAGCCGCACTGCGGACACTCGATTTTGACCTGCATATCGGTTACCACCGTAGCTGCAGATTCCTCCGTACTGAGACTGGCGAGAAGTTGTCTATCAGGCACAGGTCGAACTCGACTCCTGTATCTCGAAGGAAAGCCGACCAGCCAACTCGGTCGACGTAAGCTCCTATTCGCTCGCCGGTTCTAGCTCCGCTCTTCCACGCGTCAACTATCCGCCCCACGACTTCCAGGATACGATCATACTCCAGTGGCCCCGAGGATGGAACGAATGGCACCAGCATCCGGCCCAGGCGCGGCCCCTTCCCCGTGTTGGCACTGGTTCCACCAACAGCTATGGCCGCCCCTCGTTCCCCTCCCATCCGTATCGCAGAGGAGCACAGGTTCGCGCAAGAGGTGCAACGTATGCACTTTTCGGTGTTTACCTCGACCGACATCCCGTTCCGGACCGGCTTCGGCTTTATTGCACCGGTAGGGCACCAGAAGCAGAGGAGCGGCACGTCGCACTTGGCCTCGACGAGAGCGGCATCGTCCACCTGCGGGATGCCCTTGAACATGCCAAGAATACCGATGTCCGCCTCTCCGCCGCCTCCACACTGGTTGGGGCATCCCCCGACAGAGATTTTGAGGCACGCCGGGAACCGCTGGGTGACAGCGTCGTCGAAGAATCTGTCCCCTATGGCCTTTGCGATAGACGGGGAGTCGATAGCCGCATTCTGACAGCTGGTGAAGCCCCCACAGGACTTGATGATGTGCAGGGAGTTGCCGGTGCCCCCAACCGGGTAGCCGAGCCGCTCCATCTCTGCCACTAGCTCATCTACTCGCGATGGGTCGACTCCCAGCACTTCGAAGGCGCCACGGCTGGTGCGCCTGGCACCCTGTCCGTAGCGCTCTACCAGTTCCGCGAGCTGGCGGCAGCTCGCGGCGGAAAGGACCCCGCCAGGTGGAAGAAGTGCGCGAACCGTGATGCACTTTTCGCCTGTGGAGGAGATGTGGCGGTATACGCCTGCCCTCAGTCCCTCGTGACGGACCCATTTCCCTTCATTACGTAGCAGAAGCTCCGGGATCTGGCTCCTGGGGTCCGGCATGATACCGGCGGGTAGTCTCCCCCTCATCGTCGCCTCGCCGGCTCGGCTACCGGCCACACAACGAACATCTTCTGCGCGGGCTCTTCCAGCACAGCAGGGTCTGGCTCTAACTCCATGAGCTCGAGCACAGTCCTTAGCCCCATCCGGACAAGCATATCACCCACTCGCTCCTTGCGGCGGCCATGATCGGCGTACAGATCCAGGAAGCGCCTGTAGACGTCCAGGATTTCGGTGTAGTCTGGCGGGACCGCGGGGATAAAGGTGGAGAGGACAAAGCCCGTCATGGGGCCGTTTGCTCCTCGATGCCCGTACTTGCCCCCCGCGACCCAGGCAACGCCACGCTCCTCGCCTGGACGAATGGCGGGACATTTGTTGATGCACAGCATGCAGTGGCGACAGGCACTGCCGTCTATTGCGATGGAACGTCCGGATCGCTCGATGGCGGCACCCGGGCAGCCCCGAATCAGGTCGTCCACGGTCATGGGCGGAGAGCTTCCCACGGATGCCGCGGTTCGGCAGCCCTCTTCCAGCCACCAGTCCATCGTCTCGTGATCTACAACCGGAGCTCCACGAAAGACCCCAACGAAGGCGTGGTCCTTCTGCATCTGCGCCCTGACGCAATCGTTAGGGCACCCGGAAACCGCGCTCTTCAGTTTGTTGGGGAAGCCAGGATATTGCTGGTCATCGATAGTAGCCTGGCCGAGAGCGAATGCGATGTCCGGGGCGTTCACCAGCGCGAGATCGCACCGGTAGCTGCCCGGGCAGGCCGAAATGTTGCGTATATCGTCGCCGGTAGAGCCAACGTCCAACCCCGCTTCGTTGGCGGCGGCAGCGGCCTCCATCAACCGGTTCCTGTCCACGCCGAACTCGATGCTGCCGGCGGTCGTCCAGCGAAGGTGCCCGTCCCCGAACTCGTCTGCGAGGTTTGCCAGCTTTCGCATCAGTCGGGGCGAAAGAAAGCCGCCCGGGATGCCCAAAAGCCGAAGGAACGTGATTTCAGGGGTTATCTCTGGGCGGGAGCTACCCGTGACGGCTATGCCGGCGAGAAGCGGCGGAACCGAGATGTAGCCGCCCGTGCTCCACTGAGTCCGATTTCGGAGGAGACCCTCCTCGACCATACGGAGAGGGAAACGACTCTCTCGCAGCTCGCGCACGTGGCTGGGATACGGCCCATCTGATAGGCGGTCGCACAGATGCATCTGATCTGATTGCCCACTCTGCACAACCCCTGTCATGGGCTTCTCCTCGAAGGCCTGGCGCCGCGGCACGCGACGCCACACAAAGGAATCAGGCACACTTTGCCTGTGCTCAAGCGGAGTCTAGTCTTCGGGTCGGCTTCATTGAATAGGCGGAACGCCCTATAGCGATGTGGGGGGAACGCCCTATTCTAGGGGACGGGGACGGGGGATAGGGATCAGGGATGGGGGTCAGGGGACAGGGGACGGCGGACGCGAACAGGATGGGCAGAATGAACAGGATGTGTATGCGGCCATCCTGCCGCTGAGTCCTTCATCCTGCATACACTGTCTATCCCGTCCCCCGACCCCTGCCCCCTGACCCCGTCCCCTGGCCCCTATTTCTGGCTCTTGTCGAGGGGGACGACGCAGATGAACTTGAACGGCTCGGCTCCGGAGTTCGCGAACTGGTGTTCCTCGTCCGGAGCCACGTAGACCACATCCCCGACCCCGAGAGTTCTGTCTCCCTCAGATCCTTTCACCGTTCCTTTGCCCTCCAGAATGTACACCTCATGCTCGTTCCAGTGGGCGTGGAAAGGGGTCGCTTTCCCTGGCTGAACCTCGATCACACGCATAGCGAAGTTGGGGGCGCCGTGCTCGCGATTGATGACCCAGCGGATAGACACGCCCTCGCCGTGATCCGACGGCGCTGGCTCTACGGAATCCCAGCTATGTATCTTCACGCAAGTACCCTCCTTGACTGCAATTCAGCCATTCTACACCACCGTGGACAAGCCGCTGTTGGCGTTAACGGTATCCGCTTGATTGTCAGTCGTCAGTCGCAGTGTCGCAACGCGTCTTGACGGCTTACTTCCCGCGGAAGTATCATAATTCGGGTTAGTTGTTTCAGAAGTTGACGGAGCGGTCAACGGCTCGACGCCGACGTACCCCGACCCGGGATCAGGTTATGTCGAACGCGATGCCGAAGCAACGGTCGCTCCGGTGGCCAATACCTGTTCATGACCAAGGCCAACCATCGCTTCGACGGATGGTTGGCCTTACTGATTCCAGAGATTGCTGGAGGCGGTGAGATGGCGTCGGTGAACAGCGCACCCCGGGATGACACGAGCGATAGCCACGCGGTAATCACCGTACTTATAGCGGACGATCACCCCCTGCTTCGGCAGGCGCTTCGAACCGTCCTTGAGCGACAGGCGGACGTCCAGGTGGTTGCTGAAGCCGCGGACGGCGATCAGGCGGTTCGGCTTGTCGCCGAGCTTCTTCCGGATGTCGTGATCATGGACATCGGAATGCCGATCATGAATGGCTTCGAGGCGACGAGGGCAATCAAAGCGAACTCTCCCCACACCAGCGTTCTGGTCCTCACCGTTCACAACGATAGCGAGCACGTGCTCGGCATACTCGACGCAGGCGCTGATGGATACCTCATCAAGAGCGTCTTTGGGGAAGAGATTATCAACGCCGTGCGTGCAGTAGTCACCGGTGAAACCATCTTCTCAGCCCAGGTTTTCCAGCAACTCCTTAAGCACGCTATTCGTTATCCTACGAAGCCCGTCGTGCTGGGTACCGGTGAGAAGCTGACCTCCCGCGAACTTGAGATCCTCAAGATGGCGGCGAAAGGGCTGGGCAACAAGGACATTGCGGCAGGATTGAATCTCAGCCTGCGCACCGTAAAGGGATATATGGTGGAGATATTCTCTAAGCTTGGTGTTGCGTCACGCACCGAGGCGGTTATCACCGGTCTGAGAGCCGGTCTGCTCGCCCTCACTGACCTGGAGTAGAGAGGGCTCCATGAAGGCTCCGCCGACCCTGGAATCCGCTCGTCTCGCCACCATTGGCCGTAGCCCCAAGATTTGGGGACTTATCGCGGTCGTGTTTGTCCTAACTTGCTTCTACTACACCGTTGCTCTCACAGCACCCACCATCTACGACTCGTTTCCATGGATTCGACTCTTCATAGCGTTCGAATTCAGCCACAGGCTGAACGGGAGCCTCTTCTACATTCCATTCCTGTACGCAGCGGTCGCGTTTCGGTCGCGCGGAACCCTCGCCATCTGGCTCATATGCATGGCTATCATAATGCCGCATGTGGTCGACTATTCCCTGGATGGCTCCGGCCTCCTCACTAATGTGGTCGTATTGTCGATTCCCGCTTTTGTCATAGCCATCGTCAACACTGAAGCTATATGGCGTGAAAAGGAGAGGAAAGCGCTTGGTGAAAGGGAACTGGAGCGCCAGCGCTATATAGCGCAGATCTTCGAGGCGCAGGAAGCCGAGAGGAAACGGATTTCTCAGGAACTTCACGACGACACTATTCAGACGATGGTTGTGATTGCCAACAGCATCCAGTCTGTTGTATTGGACGGTGGGAGCGAGGTAAGTCATCGAGCCAGGATGCAACTGGAAAGGATCCAGTATCTCGCCCTTCACACGACGGAAGAACTCAGAAGGCTTTGCCTCGACCTAAGGCCTAGTATCCTGGACAACCTGGGACTGGTGCCCGCGGTAAGGTGGTTGCTTGACCGATTCGACGAGGACGGCTCCCTCAGTGGCCAGATCGTAGTTACCGGCGAGGAGCGGAAGCTATCGCCGGACGTGGAGGTCCTCGTATTCAGGTTCTGTCAAGAAGCCTTGAACAACGCGAGGCAACACGCGGAAGCGACGCAGGTGATCGTGAGCCTGGAATTTGGCCTGGAGACGATCAAGACGACTGTTCAGGACAACGGGAAGGGGTTCCGGGTGCCGGTGAACATCGGCGGCCTTGCCACCGAGGGCAAACTGGGTCTGGTCGGAATGCAGGAGCGGGCGAGGCTGGTGAATGGCCAGTTCCACATCGATTCTTGGCCCAGACGGGGAACAGTGGTGTCTTTGAGTATTGGGGCGTAGCGGGATTGCCGACACTGGGTCTCCCCGACCAATAGTACATCCCCTCTGGGACTCCGGTACGGTGCCGGATGTACCTAGTGACATGGTCGTTGGCTTCTATCCAGCGACCAGCGCCTCGGTTACACTCCAGACCACTCGAGCCACGGCCGCGAAGCAGCCTCGATTGTCTCCCTGGGTGGGTCGTAGGTCCCACTCCATTGTGGATTGAGCGAGGGACGCTCGGACGCGGTCATTAGAAGAGATGGGCGCACCAACTTCGAAGGAGCGGAACCAATGGTGGAGCTGTACACGGCAATCTGCATGCAGATGAACAGGACTGGCATCGACAACAGGAAGGAGATAAGGGAAGCCAACCTGAACCGTTCCCTGGAGTTACTGGAATACGCCGCGGCCAAGGTCAGTTTCCGCGAATATGCTCCGATCAAGCTCGTCGTCTTCCCCGAAGTCTTCATGCAGGGGTGGAACGACTCCAAGGCACCGTACGACAACATCTACACGAAGGTGGCCAAGGACATGGCCATCCAAATTCCCGGCCCCGAGACAGACCTGCTGGCCGAAAGGGCGCGACACTACAGAATTTACATAGCCGGAACCGCCCACGAGGTGATCCCAGAGATAAGCACCGAGTTCGCCATGAATTGCGGGTTCATCATTGGGCCGAGTGGCGACGTGGTCTACAAGCACCACAAATACTGCAACTACTTGCCCTACAACGGGCGCGACGACGTTAGCCCCCACGATATCTGGGACAGGTATATCGCTGTGATGGACGGCACGTACGGCCGCAAGAAGGGTGACGTCGTGAGCTGCATGTTCCCTGTCATAGATACCGAAATTGGGAGATTGGGTTACATCATCTGCAACGAGGGCTTCTATTTCGAGCACACGAGGGCGCTCGCGCTTCAGGGATGCGAGGTGATGATACGCTCCAGCGGCATGAGCGAGCCGGAAGGCATGCCGCCGCAGGAACACTGGTCGATCTCGAACAGAGCCGCGGCCTTCTACAACATGATGTACGTGGTAGCGTGCGGGCCCGGCGACCTGAACGTGAAGGGCAATCCCATCAACGCCTGGCCTGGTCATTCGATGATAGTTGATTACCACGGGGCTGTGATGCAGCAGGTCACCTACCCCGGGGAGACTATCACGGGCACCGCGATAAACATCGAGCAGCTACGAAAGCGCCGCATGGACCCGAGGCACAACTGGCTGACCCAGCTGCGCACTGAGCTGTACAAGGAGATGTTCACGAAGCCTATCTACCCCATCAACATGTTCGCAAACCGGCAGCCCACCGACCCCAGAGAGAGGTCTGAGGCTCAGCCGATCAAGAGGTTCGTGGCCGAAGGAATCTTCGTCCCGCCTCAGCGTTGACAGAGTGAGCCAGCGAAGAACCACGAACATGGAGAAGAGGAAGCACTGCCAATGAGCCTGGCAAATCTAGGTCTAGCGGGCAAGGTGGCCGTCGTTACAGGAGGCGGCCAGGGGATCGGCAAGGCGATCTGTCTGGAGTTGGCGGAGTGCGGAGCCACTATTTGCGTGGCGGACCTCAACGTGGGGGCGGCCGAGGAGATGGCGGCCGAGGCGAAAGCCAAGGGCGTGGCAAGCCTGGCCGTTCAGGTGGACGTAACAGACTCAGGCAAGGTCGGCACCATGGTCGAGAAGGCCCTCGATAAATTCGGGCGCATCGACATTCTTGTCAACGGTGCTGGTGGAGCCAGCGGTGCCGCCTTCCGTATTGGCAAAGTATTGAAGATAGGTGAGCAAGACTGGGACGACACGTTTGCCGTCAACGTGAAGAGCGTTTTCCTCTGTACCCGAGCCGTGGCCCGCACGATGTTGGACCAGAGGCAGGGTAGTATCGTGAATATCGCCTCCCTGACCGGAGAATTCCCCTTCCCGGGGATGCCGGCTTATTCGGCTGCCAAGGCGGCGGTGATCAACCTGACCAAGTCGCTCGCCATGGAACTGGCTCCGCATGTCCGTGTCAACGCCATTGCGCCCGGACTGGTGGAGACGCCGCGCACTTCCAAGAACAGAACGCCGGAACAGTTGGAGTATCTGCTTACCAACGTTCCCATCGGCCGAATGGGAACTCCCGAGGAAGTCGCCGACGTGGCGGTCTACCTGGCGTCGTCGGCGGCTAGCTGGATGACTGGGGCAGTGATCGACGTGACAGGCGGCCAGGTATGGATGACGGAGAACGGACACCCTCGTTTCAGGGACGAACCATGACGTTCTACCCTGGATGATGGTCCACGTAGCGGACCGTATCGACTCGCTTGGGCGGGTGCGAGCCTCGCGGGGAGAGGCGGGCTAGAAAGAAGAGGCTCCCTTACGAAGTCCCGTTCAGTCTTAGCAGTGGTGCTTCTCGCACTGCTGTCGGCGATCGCGGCATGTTCCGAACCGGTTGCGCTGGGCCAATCGCTGGCGTCAGCCGGGGGGCAAGCCTCGGCAGGATCCGTGGGGGCGCCCGAGCGGGTCTGGAGACTCGCGCTCAGTACTTACACGCCCCCCGAGCATCACGTGACCAGGGTGCTGAATGAGTACGCCGGTGCAGTGGACAAGGCCACCGGCGGTAGAGTCAAGATCACGATATACCCGAATGAGACCCTGACCACAGCCGCGCAGACCTATGATGCCGTTGCAAAGGGGGTTGTGGACATGGGGTTTTCCTTCTTTGCCTACAACCCGGGCCGTTTCCCGCTGATGGAGGTAGTCGACTTGCCCCTGCCGGGCGTGAGGAACAGCACGCAGGCGAGCCTCGAAGCCTGGGCGGTATACCAGAAGTTCCGGCCAGAGGAGTTGAGCGACATCAAGCTGCTGGGCGTGTTGAGCATGGCAGGCGGCACCCTGTTTACCAATAAGCCCATCACGAGGCTAGATGATGTTGCCAAACAGCAAATCCGAGGCTCGGGCAACGATGTCGGCGTCATTGATGCCCTGGGAGGATCCCCGGTTGCGATGCCGATAACCGAAGCCTATGTGGCGTTGCAGAAGGGTATTTGTGACGGCACGCTAACCGATGACGCGGCGATGCTCAGTTACCACTTCGGTGACGTCGTCAAGAACAAGGTCGCTTTCCCCGGCGGGCTCCGCCAGGTCACCGCGTGGTATGGCATGAACCTGGGCGTGTGGAACAGCATGCCGCCTGATATTCAGAATGCAATCACGGAAGTAAGCACGAGATACATAAAGATCTTCGGAGAGAGTCGAGATGAAGAGAACAGGCTTGGCGCTCGCTATCTCGTGCAGGCGGGGGTGCGAACTACCACACTATCTCCCGCCGAAATAAGCAAATGGCAGGAGGCGCTGCAGCCCTTCCGCGAGGATTATGTCAAGACCAAGACGGCGATGGGGCTGCCGGCGAAAGAGGCACTGGACTACGCGATAGCGGCACTGCAGAGATATTGATCGAGCAACTCAGAGTGGACGTCACAGCGGAGGTGAGCCGCATTGAGAACGATAAGGAATTTGGCGGTGGTGGACGATCAACGATGCACCGCCTGCGACATTTGCGTCCGGATCTGTCCGGTCAGGGCTATTGCGCTCGAGAAGCAAGGCGAGAAGAAGTGGCTCGCGGTGGTCGACGGCCAGAAATGCGTCGACTGCAGGCTATGTGTGGTCAGGTGTCCGCACTACGCCCTTGCCATGGTGGAGAGGGACGAGCCTATGGAGATCGGCACAGTCGCCGACGACGTGTGGGACAAGGCTATCGCTGGGATCTGTGAATCGGCTCACATGTATCCAGATCAGGTGATCTGCTACTGCCACCGGGTGCAGGCCAGGGAAATAGTGGCGGCCGTGCTGCAGGGGGCTCACAGCCCTGAGGATGTCGCTTTAGCCACCGGGGCTAGGACCGGGTGCGGCGTTCTGTGCATCACCGGGGTAATCAGACTGTTGAGGGCAGCGGGAGTGATGCCGGCCAAAGCCCCCGGGTACCAGTGGTATGGCATCAATGCGTCCATCTGGGATGTGAAGCCAGATCTGCAGGAGAAGTACTCGCAATACTATCTGGCCGAGGACCTGCAAGCCATGAATGAGCTGTTTCCGGGCGAAGAGGAGCAGAACCGATGAATGTAGCGACACTACCGCCGGCCGCGCCTCGCACCTCGACCTACAATGTCGATCCCCGGCAACTCAGGCTGAGGGCAGCCGATCTGCCCGGCTTGACCTCGGTACGGATCGCCGATTTGTTCCCAGATTCTCCAGAACCTATCTCCGCGACGTTGCCCTCGGACGTACGGAAGACGATACGTGAACGAACGCTCCAGCAGTTGGAGCGAGTAGATCTCAGCATGATCCAGCCTGAAGACACTGTGAATGTCCTTGCCTCGCACCACGGCTTCACCATTCAAGGTGGGGAAGCCTATGCGGAGATGATCAGGGTCGTGCGGGATGAGGTGGAACGGCGCTGCGGCACCAAGCAGATTCGGCTGCGAGCCGGCAATGGCCTCAGGTTTCGCGAGAGTGAGGAGTACATCAAGCGGTTCGGGCTGGACGAGTACTTCGCTGGCAGGGCTGAGGGCATCGCACCTATGGACCGCGGAGTCCCAATTCAGACGGAGCTTGGCACACTCTACGGCATCGCCAAGGCGTACGACGCCAGGTGGATCATCCACACCCACAACAACGATATTCGCGAGCTGCACTACCACCGGCAGCTCGGCCGTCTCTTCAAGCCCTTTGCCATGTCGTACGCCACCATCGAAACGAGGTCGGCATATCACCAGAGCATGGGGCCCAGGTCGTCCAACGTACTGCCGAGGCTCATATTTGAGTCCGACTTCGTCCGGCAGAAGTTCGCATGCTCGGTCATCCTGCAGGTATCGCCGACCGGCATCATTGGTGTGGATGCCAACAACGATCTTGTCGAGCAGGACAAGTACTTTACTCGGCTCAACTTCTCCTGGTATGGCAAGGTGGTCACGCTGCTGAGCCAGCTCGACAACCTCATCTTGATCATCGACTACCCAGGCCCGATCCCGTACACCACGGCCGGTGGTATCCTGTTCGGCAATTTTCTGAACGCGACGGTAGACGAGTTCGATCTGGACGTTCCGTTCACGCCGTTCACCCGGTACACCGACATGCTGTATCCGGGAACCAGGCCACTGAAGGAAGGCGTCTTGCCTCCACCCAACCCGGCCATTAAGGCGCTCATCATCAACTACGCCTCAAAGGGTTATCCGGGCACCTTCTTCGCGCAGCAGCTGCCGACACTTGTGGTTGACGCTGAAGCCGACCTGCTGCAGGGCTGTGAGCAGAACACACGGTTCATGGACTATGCCCTGCGGGTCGATGATCTGGCAAAGGCCGTCGAATTCGCCAAACGCGTGACCAAGACTGAGTCCATCCTGGCGTTTGATGGTGCGGTGGGCGGGCTAAACGTCAGCGAGTCGCTGGCGCAGGAGGTGCGGCGGTTGGCACCCAAGGTCGCCAGTGAGGTGGACCAGGTCTTGATGCCGAAGTGGCTGAGGCAGCGCAGGTTGGAATAGCGGCCGTCGACGTAGCGGCTCCAGGAACGAATTTGGAGGATCAAGCGATGGCAACCACAGCCAATTGGAACAGCATAAAGCGATCGGTGTCACGGGGCGGAGTGGATCGCAGGGTGTTCAGCGGAGAAAAGTGCATGATGGTTCTGAACGAACTGCGGCCCGGATCCAAGCCGAACCTGCATCACCATCCCCACGAGCAGCTGTGTTATATCGTGGCGGGAACGTGCAGGTTCGTCCTGGGAGATGAGGTCTTGGACCTGGTTGGCGGTGACGTTGTCCTGGTCCCACCGGACGTTCCCCACAGCCTGGAGGTCACCGGCAGCGTTCCCGTTCTGAATCTGGATGTCTTCTCGCCGATTCGGGAGGACTTTCTAACATAGAGCGGGCAAAGAGCCGTGCGCAATCCTGTGCCGCGGGAGGCTTGATCCTGTGGATTTGAAGAGTAATCTTCGCGCCGGTGGCCGACCGGCGCTGGGCACCTTTGTCGGCATTTCGTCGCCAGCCCTGGTCGAGATGCTGGGACACGCTGGATACGATTTTGTCATCCTGGATATGGAGCACGGGGTCTTCAACCCCGAGGGCTTAGAGGGTTGTCTGAGGGCTTGCAGGGCCACGAATGTGCCCTGCGTCGTTCGTGTAGCTGACCAGGAGGCACGCTCGATTCAGTCTGCGCTGGACATGGGCGCGGACGGGATTCAGGTTCCTCAGGTGGAAACGGTCTCCCAAGCGAGTATGGCTGTCCAATTCAGCCAATACCCGCCAGCCGGTAAGCGCGGGTGGGGTTCAGGCACGAGGGCCGCATCCTACGGTTTTCGCTCTCCGCGGGCCACAAGGGAGAGCGCGCAGCGGGAACTCGTTACCGCCATACAGGTCGAGTCGCGCGCTGGAGTGGAGAATCTGGCCGCCATCCTGGAAGTGGGTGGTGTCGACGTGGTATTCATCGGCACCAGCGATCTCTCCATCGACTATGGATATGACTCGCCAAACGACGCTGGCATGGTGCCGCTGGTAGAGGGACTGGTCTCGGCAATTGCGGTTGCCGGTAAAGTTCCCGGGGTTCATATCAGCGACTGGACCAGGATAGAACGGCTGAGGGATCTGGGAGTCCGATACTTCACGACCTCTGCGCCGCTGGTGATCAGAGATGCCTTTGCCCGTCAGGTGAAGGACTTCTGCTCCAAGGTGGAACCTTGATTCGGAAAGCACTCGAACCATCACTCGTGGACGTTCCTCAGACAATCCTTGGGGATGTGAGCCGAAGTGTCGTGCACGCCAAGGTTGTCTGTACCGAAAGCGGCGTCGTCGCCGGCATAGAGGCCCTCGAGCATCAAGCGAAGACGCTGGGACTGCGCATTGCGACCTACGTATCTTCCGGCGCAAGGGTCCCGCCCGGGAGCATTGTTGCCCTGGTCGCTGGGAATCCCGTGCAGGTCGTGCGAGGTGAAGACTCGTTACTCGGCACGGTGGCAAAGGTGTCAGGGGTAGCGACCGCCGCCCACACGGCGCGCTCGAAGGCGGGGCGTCTGCGGGTGGTATGTGGGGGCTGGAAGAAGATGCCGGCTAGCATGAAGGACCAGCTGCGAGATGCGCTCAGGGCGGGCGGCCTTGACGCTCGTATCGCACCCGACCCGTTTCTCTACCTGGACAAGAATTACATCCGGATTCTCGGCTCCATCGTCGCGGCAATGGAGAGTGCGGCGAGGCTACCAGGCCGGACCGTCGCGATTCAATTGCGCGGCGAGACCGCTCCGATTTCCGAAGAAGCGATAGCCGCTGCCAGATGTGGCGCGCACATACTGATGGTGGACACGGGCCGGATCGATGACCTGAGAGCGGTCTCGACTGTGCTGACGCAGGAAGGCCTGCGGAGCGAAGTGGAGATAGCTTTTGCGGGCAACCTGACCCTGGGTGATCTCGAGCGGCTCCAGCGCGAGGATACAGATGTGGTGGACATCGGGCGAGCGATACTTGATGCGCCTCTCCTCGACTTCCGCTACGACGTTTTCGATATCAGGGTGTGCGAAGATGGACTTTCACCTTCTTGATAAGACCGAGCTCCTCATCGAGGACATTGTCCTCGATCACGTGAATCTGGACAGGTTGGCCAACTCAGTGGCCATCGCTCTGGGTCTGGATCCGCGTCACGTTGCGGTGATAGATGTGCGTCCAGGTACCGTCGCCATGGACATTCTCAGAACAACCGTGCCGATGGAACAGATCGCCGGCAGAGAGCAGTTGCTGCTTCAGGCGCTCGGAGCGGTTGAGGGGGTGACGGTCAGCGACAAGACCGCGATTCGTTCAGAAGGTATTCTGGGGATGGTCAGCCTGAGCCAGGATCACCTCGACGGACTGAGCACCAGGGTCGCCAGTATCAGTCAGCAGATCAGCGATGCCATTCGCTTTCGCGCGATGGTGTTTCCCACGGGTGACGAGATTGTAAAGGGAAATATCGAGGACACGAACACATCCTTTCTGAACTCCCTGCTGACCGATTGGGGCTACAAGGTTGTCTCCGGCAGCCCATTGGCTGACTCGCTGGATGGGGTGATCGGAGCGCTGCGGCGAGCGGCCGGCATGGGCTACGGATTGGTGATAACGACGGGAGGGGTTGGAGCGGAGGACAAGGACCACCTCGTCGAAGCCATCACGACTCTCGATCCCAGCGCCGCCACGCCGTACATCGTCCACTACCCTCACGGTCATTGGAGACATCAGAAGGACGGCGTGAGGGTCGCCGTGGGCACCTTCGACTCGACAACCTTTATTGCGCTGCCGGGGCCGCATGACGAAGTACAACTCGCGGCGCCCGTTCTGGTGCAAGGCCTGGCGGAGCGGTGGGGCAAAGCGACGCTCGCGGAGACGCTAGCCAGTACCTTGCGAGCAAAGCTGATAAGCTAGATTGCACCCCTTGGCATTTGCTATGGATTGGGTTGTGTTTCCCCATCGTGGATATCCTCTGTCTCACCCTCCAAGCGTCGAACTGAAGGAGCACTGACATGGTGGAGTCCCCGCAGTTTAACGACCTCAGAGAGTACATAGACCTGGTCAGGGAAATTGACCGATTCAGGGTGATAGAAGGTGCGGACTGGAACCTGGAAATCGGCGCTATAACCGAGTTGCAGTGTGAGATACCTGACTCGCCGATGCTCGTATTCGACAGCATCCCCGGGTATCCGCGAGGATACCGGGTGGCGTCCAACGTGTTGAACACACCCGTGCGGATCGCTCTGGCGCTCGGGCTCCCGCTCGACGCGAAGGGGATAGACCTAGTTCGAGCGATACGGGGGCGACTCAAGGGTGTCAAGCTGGTGCCTCCCGTAGATGTAGGCACCGGGCCTGTGATGGAGAACGTGCACGTAGGGGCAGACGTGGACATTCTCGAGTTCCCTGTCCCGAGGTGGCACGAGCTCGACGGGGGCCGTTACATAGTCACCGGCGGCATGGTCATCCTGAGGGATCCCGACGAGGGATGGGTCAACCTGGGGTGCTACCGGGTCCAGGTTTTCGACGGGGCGACCGCAACCGTCCACATAGTCGACGGGCACCATGGGGCTTTGATCAGGAGGAAGTATTGGGAGCGGGGCCTCACCGTGCCCGCGGCGATCGTGTGCGGACAAGACCCGCTTCTTTGGTACTCGTCCACTACGTCCGCGGTGCCCTGGAAGGTGAGCGAATATGACTACGCTGGAGGCCTCCGGAACAAGCCGGTGGAGGTTGTGACCGGGGTGACTACTGGCCTTCCGATCCCGGCGACGGCCGAGATAGTGTTGGAGGGTGAGATAGCATTGCCAGGCGGAGAGACCAGGCCGGAGGGCCCCATGGGGGAATGGGCGGGGTACGTCGCTGGCGACTCGAGGCCTGAGCCGGTGTTCAAGGCAAAAGCTGTGCTGCATAGAAGCGACCCAATAATCTTGGGGGCGCCGGTCAACGTAGGACCATTCGACTTGTACAACGGCTCGTTTCTAATCTCCGCGGCGGCCCTGTGGGACAGGCTAGATGCTCAACTACCTGGGATCAGAGGTGTCTGGATCTCCGCTGAGGGCAGGGGATCTCTACTCACGATAGTATCCATCAGGCAGATGTATCCGGGACATGCCAAGCTAGTGGGTATGACAGCGTCGAGCGGATATGACCGTATCAACAGATACGTGATAGTCGTGGACGAAGATATCGACCCGTCGAATATCGGCGAGGTGCAGTGGGCGATCGCGACCCGCTGCGATCCGGCCACGTCCATCGACATCATCGATGGATGCTGGGGGATGCGCTCTGATCCACTTCTATCGCCGGAGAAGAGGGCTCGCGGCGAGATTACCTCATCCCGGGCGATAATCTACGCCTGCAAGCCGTATCCTTGGCGGGATCAGTTTCCTCCCTCGCTTCGAAGCAGGCTGGAACTGCTCGAGCAGGTCAGGGCGAAGTTTGGCCTGTAGGTTTTGGCCTACAGGCCGGAGGCAATCCGCCGCTCGCGGTTCTCAGCTCATTGCTCCGCCACCATCTATCGGCAATGCGACGCCTGTGATGTAGGCTGCCTCGGGCGACACCAGGTATAGGGCTGCTTGGGCCACCTCCTCCGGAGTACAGAAGCGCTTTATGGGTCGGTTCTGCAGCTGGAGTCTGGCGTATTCTTCGGGATCTGTATTCGGGTTGCGAGAAAGCACACCGTTCCACAGCGGGGTGGTGGCAATTGGGCCCGGGCATACTACGTTCACCCGGATACCGTCAGATGCCAGAGCCACCGCCAGGGTTCGGGCGAGCATGACCAGGCCGGCCTTTGACACAGAATAGACTGGGGATTGACGAGAAGGGCGCAGAGCAAGGCCCGAACCGGTGAAGAGGATTGAGCCACCCCCCGCCTTCTTGATCTCGGAAGCAGCAAATTTGGCTCCGAAGAACCCTGCCTTGACGTGAATGTCCATAACCAGGTCGTAAGCCTCTTCAGTCACAGACTGGAGAAGGCCGGGCCCGGCGATGCCGGCGTTGTGGTAGAAGATATCCAGCCTCCCAAACGCTTCAGCCGTGGTTCTCACCATCCGCTGCACATCAGCCGTGTTGACCAGATTGGTATACGTGAAGAGGGCGTCTCCACCTGCCTGATCAATCAGCCTGACGGTCTCGTTTGCCTCGGCCTCGTTGATGTCGGCGACAGCAACGCGGGCACCTTCCCTGGCGAACAGGAGGGCAGTTGCGCGACCAATCCCCGTCGCTCCTCCCGTTATCAGAGCCACTTTCCCCTCGAGCTTCATCTCTTACCTTCTCGTGATGAATGTGGGCTGCCGGACGGGTAGGGACTTCGGGCAGACCCGAAGTCCCTACCCATCTGCTAATCTGGCGCCTGCCTCTTCAGGACGGTCACTCGACGCTCTGCGCCGCCTCCCTCGTCACTTCTTGGCCAGGGAAATGAGCGGGGCTATCTGCTTTTCCAATTGATCCCAGTAGGCCGTGGTCTCGGCGGGACCGGTGTACTGGTAATCCATGTCCATTGCCAGGATCTTCTGCTTTTGCGTTGGATCAGCCATCGTCTTTTGGACGGCGTTTGACAGAATATCGACAACATTTTGGGGAGTGCCAGCGGGGACAGCGATGGCCTTGGAGAGTAGACAATATTCCTTATATCCCTGCGAGTCGATAGTCGGCACCTGAGGCGCCAGCGGACTTGGCCGGTTTGCGGCTATTGCCAACGCCCGGACCTTGTTGTCCTTCATCGGGCCGGCGAGAGCCCCCATGGAACCAGTGGCGAAATTCACTTGGCCCCCCAACAACGCGGCCATCGTGGGGGCGATGCCGTCGAACTGAACGGTGGAGAACTTGATGCCCGCAGCCTGCTGCAGCTGGAGCCCCCAGATGTCCTCAGGGCTCAGTACCCCACCAGCCCCAAATGTAAGCGTATTGGGAGAAGCTTTCGCCGCATCCACCAGATCTTTCATCGTCTTCCACGGGCTGCTGGCCTGAACTGCCACCATCTTTGGGTCCTCACCTACCATCGCGATAGGCACAAAACTCTTCCGTGTGAAGCCTGCATTTCGCGAAGGATCAAGGTATATGGGAATAGCATTCTGCAGTATGAAGTAGGCCATGGTGTAGCCGTCAGGTTTGGCCTGAGCCAACTCTGTAAGGCCAACCTGAGAAGACGCGCCTGGTTTGTCTACTACCTGGACTGGTGTGCCCAGGTCTTTCTGTAGGTAGGTGGCCAGGACACGCGCGGCCAGGTCTGTCGTTCCTCCTGCCGGGAACGGAACAATGATGGTGATGGTTTTTCCCTTCTCCGGCCATGCCGCGGTGGTCGCGGAGGACGTGGCCGGCTGGGCGGTAGCGAGAGCGGGCTTCGTGGCCGCAGGTGCCGTCGTTGGCGGAGACGCAGCCTTGACTGGGGCGGAGGCGGCTGAGGCGCATCCAGCAACGAGAATGACCACAGCCAGAGCGGAGAACACCAATGCAGCCAGATAGCGGTTCATATCTTCCTCCTGATTTCTTCCCTCGAGCTCCAAAATGAAGCATTGCTCGTGGGGAAGTGCGAAGTTCCGCGAGCGACAGCCCGTCAGTAGACCGCGGCTCCAACTGTGCCGCGGAATGTCCAGGAGTCTATCCGATGCCCTGATTAGCT
Source organism: Chloroflexota bacterium (assembly GCA_021788565.1). The sequence goes on along the minus strand of JAJYKO010000009.1, from coordinate 593 downwards.
GGTAGAAGCCAACGACCGTGTCAATTGGTACCCACGTCACTGTACTAGAGTCCGATTTGCGATGTACCAATGACCGGGCGGGCGCAACCTCCCAAGCAGCTTGATGACACCCAGACTGAAGCTGTATAGTCCCCCCGGTACCTACTTCGCCGGCACACTCCCGTGGGTTGAGGCACTGACTGAAGTTGGCAGCTATTTGATGACCTACCAGGCACGGCGATCCTTCAAGGCGATCTTATTCGACCTCTACGACACGCTCGTCTGGCTGGACGTCGGGCAGTCCGACCTGGGGCGCGGGGAACTGGCGGCCAGGATTGGCGTTTCGCTTCCGCAGTTCTTGCGTGCGTGGAGGGTGTCCATTGACGACCGGATGCTCGGCAAGGGCAACGGTCTTGCCGGCCACCTGGCCGATACCCTCGCGATGCTCGGCGTGGAGCCCGCGCCTGACCTAATCGCGGATCTGATCGCCATCGAGCGACGCCGCCTGGAGCAGTCCGTGCACCTTTACCCCAGCACGGTCCCCGTCCTCGAGGAGTTGGGCAGGCGCGGCTACCGGCTTGGTCTCGTCAGCAACGTGTCGGACGGCGCGGCCT
>JAJYKO010000638.1 GCA_021788565.1 Chloroflexota bacterium | reverse complement strand
GTTCGCCTCCCTCAGCGACTATAGCCTGTCCTTCAGCGACTTTACGCTCGGTCTGCGCCCCTCGCCTCCAATAACGAGTATAGTCCGCAGAACGCGGCCGATACATGAACGCTTGTTTACGGTTGTTCGTATATGTGCTTGTGGGAGGGCGGCATGGGGGACATCGTGGTCACGGTGCCGAGGGGGCGGTGGGAGCGGTGGCTGGCGGAGGGGGACCTGCCGGGTGAGCCCTGGTCGGGGAGGGAACATCGGTTCTGGATCGGGTGGAGGAAGCCTGGGCCGTGGGAGCCCGGGGACAGGGTGTACGTGGTGGCGCTGGGGCGATTGCAGGGTTACGCGCCGCTGGTGAGGGTGGAGCGTGACCGGGTGAGGGGCTTCGCGCTGGTGAGGCGCGGCGGGGCGGTGGCGGTCACGATCCCAGGGGAGGTGAGGGGGTTTCGCGGGATGCAGGCGAGGTGGTGGGAGAGGGGGGAAGAGGTGGTAGTGACGGAGAGGGGCGCTCAGGATGTTGCCAGAGCGGACCGGAATGCGGGGTAGCCTGGGCAGTTCCTGGGTGTGATGTGGACGGACAGCGGGCTGTTGAGCCGGTAGACCCTTCCCGATTGGAGCTGGTAGTCGTCGAGTTCGGGGGCGACTTTGCACCATGCCCTGGCGTGGCGCATGATGACGATGTGGGCCTGTCTTTCGATGGCTGCTCGCAGGAGGGTGAGCGCGTAGTCCAGGGAGGGCAGCGGTCTGGGGAAGGCGTACTTGCGGGAGGCGTAGGGGAAAACCTGGATGCACAGCAGGTTCTGGGCAACGGTCCGCTCGGAGGAGTCGTCGATTAGGGAACGCAGATGGCTCCGCCACCACTGGCTTCCCGGCGTGTGGTGGAAGCGGGGGCCCAGGTAGTAGAAAGGGTAGTCCTGGGGTTGGAAGCGGAGGCACTTCCAGTAGGCCTCGGCGAAATCGGGCTCAGCTTGGACCTCGCGGTCCTTGTCGCAGTAGCCGGGGTTGAGGGCAAGAAGCACGATCTTGGCGTCGGGGCTGCCGACGAAGGGTTCTGGGAACACGTCGAGGTGGATACGATGGCTGTCGGCAGCGGTGCGGTTGAAATCGTCGACCGCGGCCTGGTCCATGGGAAGGATGTATTGGGGCTGGGCCGGCAGGTCGAGCCAGGGATTGTGCATTGTGGCCACCTCGTCGTGGGATGCGGGTGATTGTACCACGTTATTGATGTTCGTTATGCGGCTGTGGTCATGTTGACTGAGCAGCTGGCCCTGCTGTAAGGGGGAAGTAGGCGTTAGTTGTAGGTGGCAGGGGATGGCTGGGTTTCGGTGGACGGCGAAAAGGGAAGAGGCAGCGCTGCTGGTTGCCCAGGACGAGTTGAGCAATGAGGAGATCGCGAGACGCATGGGGATCAGCCGGCAGGCGCTGGACAAGTGGAAGCGGCAGTCGGAGTTCTAACCGGGGTTCTAAACTGAAGCCAAGATGAAATCCACATCGTTTCGTGCGAGAGATCTGCGTATCCCACCTTGGCTTCACTATGGGAGCGGGTGGCTGGGCTGGTAGAGACGAGGCTGCCGACGTGCACCGAGAGATGTCGACCGGTACGTGTGGGATGTGAGCACCGGTCGGAAAAGGGGTGAGGAGCCGGTCAAGGTGGACGACCACGGGAGGAACTGCGTGCGGTACGTTGTGACTCACAGGAATGTGGTTGGGAGAAGGCCGAACCTAACGGCGAGTTGGAGGATGAGCGGGCTGGTGTGGCGGGACACCAGGTTGATGTTACTGAGTTCCGCGACCACGGCAAGCGAGGTGGCACGGCAAGCGAGGTGGGGGTGCATCTCTCTGTGGCCAGCTACCCTGGCCAGGGACGCCCTGTCTAGCCTTTCTCGATGGGCAACTTCCGGATCCGAAGGACCGCATCCTCTAACAAAACAACTGCCCCCGCAGTCAAAGGGGCCTCCACCTGGGGCCAGACATCGCAAATTCGGGCATATAGGTTATTCGGGTGAGTATCGCGCAGGCGGAAGATCACCACAGAAGGCCCGGGCTCCCCCGAAAAAGCTAGCAGTTGTCCGTAGTCGAGATCATGGGTAACGATAACCTCCCGCTTCGCCCTGGCCTCTTCGACTATCGCCAGGTCGCTGGCCCGGTCCATTCCGATATCGGCGACATGCCGGCACTCGTGGCCCCTGGAGGCCAACCGTACGCCCAGTGTCCGCGGCACATTCATGTCGAGCAGGAATCTCATTAGGAGACCAGTGCCCGTAAAGGCACGAGTTGCTCCTCCATCACGGAAGCCGCGTATCCGAGGGCCTGGTAGATATCCTCCCGCTCCAGTTCCGGCCACTCCTGGAGGATTTCGTCCACGCTCATCCCAGAACTGAGGTAGCTAAGAACCGAAGCAACCGGCATTCTGAGGCCTCGGATGCATGCCTTGCCGAAACACTTGTCAGGGTCCATCGTAATCCGATCGAACCTGTAATGGCGGATTTCCATGCTCGTCTCCTCCCACTGTTCAGCGCGCCCGTCACGGCCGACGGCTCACGTGCGCGTTGAGCGCCCTGCCATGGATTCTAGCACACGCGGGATTTCCCGCTGGTGGCGAGGCGCGGTGGGCGGTGACAGTCACGATCGCGGATGAGGTGAGGGGGTTTCGGGGAGTTCGAGCGAGGTGGTGAGGGCGATGGCAGGAGAGGTACGACCCGATAGGAATGGCCAGTGCGGCCCCAGACTAAGCCAGGCTCCCTGGGCTAAGATGACCCACCCTCTCGGGGCTCCCGGTCGGACTCCGCATCTCACATGCTCAGACTGCGAATGAGATGCGTCAGCCCTCCCTATGGCGAGCGCAGGACTGCAGAAGCGCGATTGTTAAGTCAGCCCGAGCAAGAACCACTCTATGGCCGGGGCGGCGAACTGCTCATAGCCGTTCGGGAGGGGAGCCCCCACTGCCTGAGAACGCACGTAGGAGGCAAAGTGGGTTAGGATGTTGGGGTTGTCCTGAACAAGACGGCTTGCCCAGAGTAGCACTGCTGAGTACGACAGCCCGTAATCTGTGGCGGGGTCGTTGTGGATCGTGCCTTTGCGGTGAACGCTTTCGATACGTTTCTGAGTGTCTGTCACGAGGGAGCGAATGCTAAGTCCGCGCGAGGACCCATCCGGTATTATCCCTTTGCGGAGGGCCTTGTTCGCCATTTCGGAGGTGTCGACGATGACGAACAGGCGCGGGTTCCAAAAATCGAGGATTGAGCCGGCCCACTCCTGACAGTAAGCCGAAGACCTCCTGGGGAGTGGGGGGCGGCGAGTAGAACGGGGATCGGAACACTTGCCAGCGGTTACGGAGCTCGTGGTAGAGCCTCCCGAAGGCGGTGGTGTTACCGCTCCCTGCGAAGGCCCTTTGTCCCAGCGCCCACATCTCAGCGTGGTAGGCAACTGTCCAAGGGCTGTTGGGCCGATTGGCATAATCGCGGTCGAATCGAGCGAAGGCTTCTTGGACCTTGGCGTCCGATATCATGGTGGCCTTCTTCATGACGGCGTCTTCCCTGATGACGGGGCAGCGCAGGCCTTTCGCGTGCGCCGCCGCCGGACGCGGTGGCGCACGCGAATCAATGCGGCGGGCGTCTGCGTCGATGGCGAGTTACGAGGCTCTCGACGTGGACGTCGACCGCTTTCGCGCTACAAGGTAGAGGCTGGAGACGATTATATGCCATCTCTGGCGGATCTAGTAGTGCTAGTTTCCGATGCGAGACGGCACGGAATTGCCTTGAGAACCCATGTGACATCAGGCATGGCCGGAGGAAGGGGACGGAGCCGGTTAAGCAAGACGACTGCGGGATGATCTGCGTCAGGTATGCGGTGGCCCATCAGGATCTGGTGATCGGTAGGCAATTCCGCCGGCGCTCTCAGATGGCATGAGACAGGCAACAGGGTCCGCGCTACGTGGGAAGCTGCAGAAACTCGCCGCCAAGGAACTGTGGCCCCTTGAGCACAACCAGGTTGAAGCGGGGGTCGGTAACCGAGGTCGGAACTGGGCCGTAGGGGTAGCAGTAGAAGAACAGTAGCAGATGCATCAGCCGCGGCCGGTCGCCGTTGAAGTGTCCGCGGATTGTGCGCAGGACGAACTCGAGGTTGTGGGCAAGAATGGAGTCTGCCGGCGGGACGGACTTGCCGAGGACAGCGAGGCGTTGGGCTGTAGATGGAGATGCCACGAACTCGGGCCAGTCTACATCCTGCGTGAACCATTCATCGACGTACGCTTCGAACAGCTGATGGCGAGTGCTCTGGACCGGATCGATCACGATGGTCAGCCCGTTAGATCTCCACTTGGACTCGCCA
>JAJYKO010000008.1 GCA_021788565.1 Chloroflexota bacterium | reverse complement strand
CCAACAAGACCGCCGATGAAGTGGTCTACCGTGATGTCCTGGACGAGGCAGAGCGGCGCCTGAGTATAAGGACCGTCTACACGTTGACCGACCGAGCAAGCCGTCCGGCGAATTGGACGGGGCGGCTTGGAAGGATCGACGCAAGGATGATAGCCGAAGAGGTCCCGGATTATCAGGAACGCGTCTTCTATCTGTCGGGACCGCAGGGCATGGTGAGGGCTTACGAGGAGATACTCACGGGCATGGGAGTGCCGGAAAAGCAGATCAAGACGGACTTCTTCCCGGGCTTCGTGTAACGTGGGCGTGGTAGCCGTCCATATTGTGGCCGCTTCGCGGGGGCCACGGCCGGGCGAGAAACGACCACTCTGCCCCCGTCAATAATCCGGGCAGAGCCTCATTCCCTCCACGTAGGAGCCGCCTCCCGGCGGCGATGGTCCATCTGCCCGATGAGGACGTTCGCCGGCAGGAGCCGGCTCCTACGAGCGACAGGTCCTTCATGGTAGCTATGCCGCTTACGTAGCCGCCTCGTCTATTTCGACGCTGAGTAGCTTCGGGGTCTGGGTCCAGCAAGATTGTGTAGCGTCTCATAGTAGCTCTATCAGTTCCTCCACTGTCAGGCTGGCCTGTTGGAGTGCCCTCGTAAGCGTCCGCCTTGGCATCTAAGATCCTCCCGCAGGTCGCCAAACTGGCCACGCTGCCACTGCGTGTCAACAGGGAGCGCCAGGAGTTCCCCTCGACTGGTAGTCCGGCCCTGGCCCCGGTCAGCATCGCGATATCGCACGGGACGCGTATGGATTTCTAGTGGATCCTGGACCCTGCCACTGGACAGCGCATTGCCGAAGGACTGGAGGCAGTGGGGCTTGCGCGAACCTGCTCCCGTGGCCTTGTTTTTACCTTGTACGAAGTCATGAAAAGTGATATCATTTTGATATGGAACCTGGTATGGTGTGACGACAGGGGGTACCAATGCCAGATTGGCCGAAAAGTAACGACCCGGTCGAGCGTTGGGTGAGATTCGTGGCCGGCCTCATCACCCTCGGGGTCGCAATAGTGGGGGTCGTAAAAGTCGGCGTGATGGAGGGGCAAACGGCGTGGATCGCGGGCAGCGCCGTTATCGCCCTGTTCGGCCTGCTACTCCTCTATCTGGGGTGGCCCTGGCCTCCGAGTAAGTGACTACAATATGAGCAGAACATACACTCTTCTGGCAACGCTCGTCGGCTTGGTATGCGTCTACTTCATCATCCGTTTACTCTTCTTTATCGATCTGAGTTCGAGAACAGTGCAAAGCGATGTGATACAAGGCGTCCTCATCGGCTTCGGGCTGGCCTTTGTCACGGCCCAAATCTACGCGAGGATCAAGGCAACGAAGGTCAACGGCTGGATCACCATGTTCGGCCTCGGCGTGCCCGGCAACGGCGTGCTGTTCAGGGCCGCGTGCGCACAACTGTTTCCCGGCCCGGTCAACGTCCCGGAGGAGTCGATGTATTGGTGGACGAACTCGGATGGCGCGGGCCATACGCTCGATGGCCAGCACGACTACGTCTTGCACTTTCCGGCAGGCGGTCTTCCGCCCAACGATGCGTTCTGGTCACTGACGATGGGCGATGCGAAGAACTACTTTGTACCGAATCCGATCAATCGATACAACGTCGGCGATCGCTCCGGCCTCGCGCCAAACCCCGACGGTTCGGTCGATATTTATCTTCAGCACACCGCTCCAGCCGGGCATGAGTCAAACTGGCTGCCTGCGCCGGCGGGGAATTTCATACTCTGGCTGCGCGTGTACATACCTGGCGCGGCCATTCTCGACGGCAAGTACAATGTGCCGCCGGTTGTTAGAGTGAGATGATGCATATGGAATACGAACATTTGCTCATATTCGGCGGGGTCTGTGTCGTGACATGGTTCATTGTCATCTACTCTTGGCCACGCCTGCTTCTGTACGTGTACAAGAGGGCGCTCCTCGTGAAAGGATTCGGCGACGGCCCCATCCCGGTCAATACGCTCTATACGCAGCCCCAAGCACTCTTTGCAGATGCCCTTCGCGTATCGCTGCCGCCCGGAAGCTCAGATTTGATGAGTCGTGGCACGAACCGCGATACGCTCTACGTCTGCGGCTGGCTCGACTTAAGCAGAGGACCGTTAACCTTGGACGTTCCGGACATGGCCGGTCGCTACTACAGCGTGCAGTTCACCGACCCGTCGAACAACACTAACTTTGCCTACGTCGGGAAACGCGCCACAGGTACGCAAGCGGGCGAGTACCTAATTACGGGGCCGAACTGGAAAGGACAGCTGCCGAGTAGTATGAGACAGCTAGCCTCGCCGAACAATTCTGTGATTGTCATTGGCCGCGTCTTCGTAGAGAACGATAGCGATCTTCCCACGGCTTACGGGCTCGCGAAGCAGATACAGCTCATGCCGCCTAGCCGCTAGAGGACACGAGGCCAAACGACCGGGCAAGACCAAGAAATCTGGCCCGCGGCCGCAGGGCCTGCCCCCATCCATGTCTCGGTCGAATCGACATTGTGTCAACGGATTAGACACGCCTGCCTATCGCGAAGGCCGTTTGCGCGCCTCACGACGCGCACCTCCCAACGACACACACGATGCCTCGCCTCTTCTTGCTGCTTCATCCAGAACACGCTCCAACTCGATGCAGGGAGAAAAGTGGGCCCTCTTCTCTCGCAACTCTTCTGTCTCTCGCTTGCCTTGACCCCCTAAGAAAGTAACGAGCAGACAGGGGCCGCTTTCCTCCTCTCCCTTCTACAGCAAAATGCGAACACCGCTGTAATCGGCGCAGGTTCGGGACTTCCTTATTAAAACAGCCACTCCTTCTACGGCTGATACGGTTTATACAATTAGTCCGACAGGTGCTAATTGGACGAAAATATGCGATCTCATTCTGCGGAGCTCATCCGTCACATTCACATGGCGGAGCTCGCTCAAAGGGGACAGAACCGGCAGGCCTGGCGTGTCGGCGTCGGCGTTGGGGGAACCGGCGTCGGCTCGCGCGTCGCTGTTGGGGCCGGCGTTTCGGTTGGCGTCGGGATAATCGGCGTCGGCTCGCGCGTTGGCGAAGCGACCGTGGTCGGCGTTGGCAGGGGTGTTTCGACAATCCGGGTCGCCGTCGGCGGAGGCGGCACGGGCGACGGCGGCGCCGAGGTCGGCTCGCGCGTCGGGGTAGCCGTCGGCTCTGGACCCGGCATTGGCGTCGCCGATGGACGGGTCGTGGTCGGCAGCGGGACTCGCGTTGGCGACGCGGCGACGATCACCGCTCTGGTTGCGATAGGTCGGGCGGTCGGTTGCCGCGTCGGGGCCGGCCGCGGCGGATACCTCGGAGCTGGCGTCGGCGTGCGGAGTGGGGGCACGAATGCCCAGGTGCCGCTAGCGCAATGCGGTCCGGTGCCGACGGCGTGTGCCACGAGCAATCCCGGAAACTCCCTCGGCGCCTTCCAGACCCTGACTGCGCGCGCCCTTAGACACCGGTATCGCGGGTCGCCGGTTTGGAAGTCGGCCACCCAACCGATCGGCTGGGCGTCGGCGAACACTTGGACCGGTCGATTCGGCACCGTGGCGAGACGGACGCGCTGCCTGTGCCAGATGCCGCTATAGGTGAGCACAATGATCGACGACGGCGCTGGTGTCGGCGAAGGCGGAAGCGGCGTCAGCGTTGCCGTGGCCACGATTGCCGTCGGCGTGGCTCGCGGGACGATTGGTGTCGGGCTGGGCGCGGGCCGCCCAATGGCGAGCGCCGTGGCCACCGCGAGCGCCGCGATGCCGCCGCCCAGCGCTCCGAGCAGGCGGGGTGTCTTGATCGCGCTCCGCAATCGCTGCACGGCCGACAAGTGGCCGGCCGGCGCCGGCGCCTGGCCGATCCGGCCAAGCAGTTGCTGCCAGCCCCCATCGCGCACCGCCGCGGGAACCGGTAGGGGAGCGAGCGCGCCAAACAGCTCGGCGGGTGCGGTCAATCGCCGGCTCAGTTTCTGGCAGCTTTCGCAGCGCCGCAGGTGATGATCAACCGTGCTGCGCAGTTCGGGCGTAAACTCGGCGCTCTCCGGCACCAGCTCTGTCAGGCGCGCGCAGGTCGCGCGTTGCCGCACCAACAGTAAGTCTCGAACGGCGTTGCCGAGAGCCTCGCGGGCCCGGTGTACCAGCACGGCGACGTGGTCGGTGGGCAAGCCCATCGCCTCGGCCACTTCCGGCGTGGTGAGCTCCTGGCGCACCGTCAGATCGAGGACGGCGTACTGCCTCGGCTCCAGGCTCGCGGCGGCGGCCCAGACAAGCTGCGCCGCGTCGTCGGCCAGCACCTGCTCCTCCGGGCCGCGCTCCCCCGTCGCGACCTCGAGCGCCTCGTCGATCTGGTCAGTCGGGCGCTGGCGCGTGACCTGGTTCATGGCCAGATTGTGGGCGATGCTGAAGAGCCAGGCCCGTATCCGCGCCGGGTCCTCCAGCGTCGCGCGGCGCTCGAACGCCTGCACGAAGGTGGTCTGGGCGAGATCTTCGGCGATCGCCGGCTTGCGCACCGTCCGAGCGAGGAAATCGTAGAGGGCCGGCAGGTGGCGCTGGTAGAGTGCTCCAAGAGCGTTGAGGTCGCCCGCGCGGAAGCGCGTCGCGAGCTCCGCGTCACCGTGCCCGTCGATGTCAGGCGCCGACAAACCAGGCTCGCGATCACCATCAGGAGCAGCGTTGCTGTCTTGTGACATAGCGAGACTCTTCCGTCATTCCGCGAAAACGCGAATGTCTTGAAGCGTATGGGGCGAGCCATGCCTCGCCCCATACGCTCGGTAAACCGCCTGGCAAAGCTCTCTCAAATCACCGGCGTGGCAGAAGCCAGGTGCCGTAGGTGGCCTGCGGGCCCTGATCGCCGTTGTGGATCACGAAATCATCAGGGAACTCGTTGGGCGCCACCCAGACGCGCAGTGCCTTTCCGTTCAGGCGACTGTAGTAGGGATCGTTCGTCTGGAACCCTATAAGCATCCCAACCGCCTGCGCATCGGGCAGATCCTCGACACTCAAGTTGATGACGTGGTCGAGCGTCGCGTAACGGCTGCCCAACAGCCCCGTGAACCGGGGATTCGGTTGTGGGAACAGCCAGGTGCCGTAGACACACTGCGGGCCTTCGTCGCCGTTGTGGACGACGTAGTCATTCGGAAACTCGTTCGGTGCGACCCAGACGTTTAGTGTCTCCCCGTTCAGGCAATGATAGTAGGGATTGTTGGTCTGGAAGTTGGTCAAGTGACCGACGAGCGTGGCGTCGGGCAGGTCTTCGACGCTGACGTTGATGACGTGGGCCAGGTCTATCACGCGGCCATTATACGTGCCGTGGTAGGAGCAATCGACGTTCGGGATGCACGGCATCGGAGGGATCGAGTTCGAGGCCGCCTCCGCGTAGTGGGACCCAGAGCCTGTCGCGGTATCCGATCCGCTCGCCGCGAGCGCTGGCGTCGCTAAAACGCCGCCGACGAGCGCCAGGGAAAATATGCTGGTGCCAATGAGTTTCACTGCCGTTGAACGCACGTTGATTCCGAACATTTCAGAAGCCTCCTGCTAAGTTCCTTTGATCTTGGAAGTTCCGTATCAATGGCTTCGGGACCGGCCCAAGTCAGTCAGGGGTGTCCTCGCCTCGTGGTCCGGTGCCTCACCTCCTTTCAGTTGATGAGACACGGGACCCTCGCGCGGATTACGCTCTGTTCTCGAAAGATCAAAGGAATCTCAGAAGACTTCCTGGGATTGGACTGCCTCACATGACACTTCACATTGTTGGGGAAAGAGGTTCCTCATCTAGCACCCTCGGGAGTCCGCTGCATCTGCTGCTTCTTCACCATGCGCTTGCTCACCACCTGGTTGATCGTGGACTCGACGAGTGCCCACTGACGAGCCCGCGCCTCGGCCGTATCACCTATCCGCGGCTGAGCCCACGATGACCTTGGGAGGGGCTGGAGGCGTGCCCGACACCAGGAACATGCGGGAGCCGTTCCAGCCGTAGACGTAGGTGTCCGTTCCGGCGGACCCGTTCTCCGCGCAGCTCGTCAACTTCGAGGGGCTCACCCCGTACCCGACGGCGAACCGCCGCGGTCCTGCCGCATGCATCGCCACAACCCCGCCGATGCTGTTCGGCGGCAACTGGCTCGTGTTGCCCAGGAGCCTCTCGCCGTCGAAGAAGTACGCGATGCCTCGGAAGCAGTCGTCCCCAGTCGTCTGGGAGGAGAACCCGTAGAGCAGGTTCCCAGAGCCATCCGAGGTAGGCACGACCGGGCCGAAGGGGCAGCTCCCATTCGGGCCTCTGAACGCCGCGCAGTTGCCGAGCGTGGCGGACACGACGGCCTCGTCGTGGGCGACGACGGCAGGGTCAGGAGAGGTCGCCGGAACGGTCGTGGACGTTTCGGGTTGCGGAGCACCCGGAGGGACCGTGTTCGCGGGAGGTGGGGCCGCGTTCGGGCCGCTTCCCCCGGCCGTCCCGCCCAGATGGTATGCCGTCAGCTCGAAGACGGTGGGGCTAGCCTGAGCGTTGCCCGAGCCGGTCAGCCCCTGCTGGCCCGGCTGCGGCGTCAGCTGCTGGCTCAAGATCGTCACCACGTCCTTCACCCTGCCGACGTTCGGGGCGTACCAGCTCGTGCGGCGCATGGCCACAAACCGCATCGGAGGCTCGGTTTTCCCCGCCGCCGGAAGGGAGACCTTGGTATAGTTCGCGAGGAACGTCGAGTCCACCCGCATGGCATCGAAGGTGCCCGCGGGCACCGTGACCTTCTCCGGTCCGGCCATCTTGCTGGCCACCCGGATCGTTCCGCTGTACTGCTCCAGCACCTTGCTGTCCGCCTGGACCTTCCCGCTGACGGCGTACACCTCGGCCCAGGATGCGCCGGCGTGCCACTTGCCAGCGGCCGGCAGCGTGACGCCGGCGCGGCTGGTGCCTTGAAGGCCAAAGAGGGTGAGCCAGACGGGTAGCCGTGTATCAGTCAGCCCTCCCGCGGAGCATGTCCAGCGGGAGGAGAAGGGGGAGGAGGCTGGGGGGACGCGGCCACTGGGAGAGGGCATGCCTCGGACGAAGCCTCCCCGAACCAGGCCGATCCCCCAGGTGTCGGTCTGGGTAGTGCTGACCCCCGGGTCCGTCTCTCGATACTGCCACTGTGCCCCCTGGGCGACGGGGAAATAGGGCAGGCTGCAGGGAGAAAGCGCCGAGGTGGCGGCCACCTGGGTCGCCGTCGGGGCGGCCGTGGAAGTGGGCTCAAGCGTAGCGGGCGAAGGAGACTCAGCCGGCGTTTCCGTCCCGGGCGTGGCCACCGATGGCGTCCCCGGTCCGGCGGTTTCCGTCCCCGACACGCCCACCGCAGTGACCGTGGTAGCAGCAGGGGCGGCCGGACCGCAGCCCCCGGCACCACCGAGGGCGAGGATCGATCCCAACAGGATCAGCACGATCCGCTCTCGCGTTTTCACCCTTCCAGCTCCCCTTCGCACCTGCCGGCGTGGACTCGTTGCTGGTTGGGTGCGTTGCCCGGTAGTGCTTGGCCGCTGCGGAAGTAAGGAGCCGGGATTGGCATCAGGTTGGTCCTCCAGCACGGCTGCCACTCCAGGGTGGTAAGGTTGGTGACATTTGCCGCGGTGCCCGGAGGGCTTCCAACCTGAGACCACGCGCCCGTAACCTTGGGGGAAGCCGGGGGCGTCCCTGACTTCTCCCAGTCGAACCGGTCGGTATTCAGCCGACTCTGGATGCCGTACAGTCCGTTGATCCAGGTAATGTAGCCATTGGTGAAGGCGGTACAGTTGTCGGCCTTTCGCCAGACCAAGAGCCCTTTGAATGTCTGTTGCAGGGAGTCGCCTTTGGCCCCGTAGTGTTCGCTCAGCAGAGGCTGACCGACGATGTCGGGGATCTGGTCAGCGACAGTCTTGAAACCCAGATTGAACGTGGGCTGGGGTTGGGCCAGGCGCTTCATCCGAACTCCTCCTCCAAAGCAAAGGGCCAGCCGAGGCAGCTTGCGCTCACCTGGCCGGCCCTGTATCTCCATCCTCTTCGAAAGAGACCGCGTGTTGGAACCAAAAAGCTATTGGTGAAGAGTATAGGCCCGACGTCAATACACCGCCTCCACCCCTAATCCGGAGATTCGTCACCTAAGGTGCACCTGTTGGGTGAAGAAGGAGACGGGCTGGGCTCGATGACGTTGGGTTCGAGAGGGGAAGATCTTGGCAGATCCCGGTACACCTCCTTCCCAGCCGGTGTGCCAGGCTCGCCGGAAAGCTGCACCCCAACAGAAGATGCATCCCTTCCAGCAGACTCGCGCTATTCACCCGCCAGGTGAAGCCTTAGTCACGAAACCCCGGATTGGGGCTACCCCGGGTTTACCCGCCAATACTGTCGGTCTAATGGATATTGTGCCGAAGGGTTAGACGCGTCTGCCTGCCCCAGGGCCCTTCGCTCTTCTAACCACTTACACCTCCGGGTGCGCCTACTGCGTCTCGCTTCAACTTGCTGCTTCGTGTATGGCAGGCTCCAGTGTGATGAGAGAGGGATAGAACCGCCCCTCCGCGCTCCTTGTTCTCCCAGCCCAAGGCTTTCTCGTTGTCACCCTGATCGGAGCGAAGGGCCTGTCCGGCGGAGCCTACGGCCCGCATGACCACGCTGGAGAGATTCCTCGCTTCGCTCGGAATGACAGCCATGAGCGACGTTGAGAAGGCCCTACTTGATTACAGGCTTTCCAGTGATGATCTTGGGATCGACGATTATGCTATCCAGCGGCCTTTATCTTTCATCGTCTCAATTGCCTCCGTCGGTTGAGCGTCAACCTGGGTTGAACCGGGAGCGACGGCGCGACCGATTTCCCTCTTGGACTACATTCTTTGCGATGCCGGGTAGCAGGCGACCATTTAGCGCCGCGGACTACCGTGATCTATGGCGGCGAGCGCGAACTTCGTGCTCAAGCATGAAGCCTGTCCTTCGTGGTAGCTATGGCCGTTTACGCGGCTGGCTCGTCTACTTCGACGCTCAGCAGCTTCGGGGGCTGTTCCTCCTCAGGGATCGGCTCACCGTCCTTAAGAAGGCCGTTGATGTGGCAGCGGATGGCATCCTTCGCCATTGCTATAGCTTCGTCCAGGTCTCGACCCTGGGTGACTATCCCAGGCAGCGCGGGGACAGTAACGGTGTAGCTCCCGTCCTCGGGGTCTGGGTCCAGCAAGATTGTGTAGCGTCTCATAGCAGCTCTATCAGGCTATCCAAGTGGCGTTCTCCGTCCCATCTTTCTAAGCAGCTCCCATACAATTGACGCTGACACCGGTTCAGCAACCGAGGTAAGCGGGGAGCGGGAAGGAATCAGGCTGCTCGTGATTTCAGCGGCCTATCGGGAGGCGCGACCTATACGGATCTGCTTCTCAGTGACCACGATAAAGTGATCAGTCAATTGTTCGGCGTAACCCTTCAGGAGACGCTGGATAGCGTCGATCTTGTTGTTGGGCCGTTCATCCTCGAGCCGAAGCAAGATGATTCCCTTGTGTTGGCGTCGCTCTCGGTAAACCCGATCGCCGAAGTGTCTGTCGTTAGTGATGAGAATCCAGCTTTCGTCAAATGCTTTTTGGATGATATCGTCATCAGCCATTCCGCGAGCTTGCTCGTATACCGAGAACACCTCGTGGTTGTGCTCGCGTAGCCAGCGGGCTACCGCCGGACCCGTACATTCATCTACCATGAAGCGCACTTACGCGCTCTCCGCTATCAGCGGCATGAACGCAGCATCCTCCAGGCACTTCGTCGCGAAAAGAATGCAGGCTTGAACGTCTTCCTCGGTGAGGCCCTCATACTCATCCAGGATGCTCGTCGTCGTCGCTCCGTGAGCCAGCAAGTTCAGAATGTATCCAACGGTTAAGCGTGTCCCCTTGATTACAGGCTTTCCGGTCATGACCTTGGGGTCGACGATTATCCTGTCCAGCAGCTCTTGATCTTTTATCATCTCAGTTGCCTCCGTCGGTTGAGCGTCAACCTGGGTTGAACCGGGAGCAGCGGCGCGACCGATTTTCCCTCTCAGACTATATTCGTTGCTGTGTCGGGTAGCAAGCGACCATCTCGCACCGCGGCTGATTCCTGACGTCACGCGCGGTCGCGACGTTTTCCGGGCAGCGGCTTCCTGGAGCACGCGGGGATGAACCTGTAGCTCATCACCACCCAGGCTGCTTGCGCCGGCTCAGGTACTCGGCTGCGGCAGCCTTCGCTTCCGGATGGGCCTGGTATAGGGCGATTAGGAAGCCGTCGCCGTTCAGGATGGTGATGCTGTTCCGCCTCGCTCCTTCCGAGTGACTCCCTCGCAGCACGGCGGATGATCCATTCGGCCCGCACTCGGGCGAATTCTGCCATGATCCAGCTGGACCAGTAGCCACGGTAGTATCCCAAGTCCGCGGCGGCCAGGAGCTCTGGCTCCCTTGACCCCAGGAGAACGCTTGAGTCCAGGGTCACACGCTCAAAGAGAGAGCCTTCAGGCACCCGCGGCCCTCTTGTCGGAGGCCATCTGCCGGCGCACCTTCTTCGTCAGTTCGTAGATCTCCTCGGGAGTGGGATAGCCCTCCTCATCGATCTCGGCGATAGTCCTTCGGATCCGAAGTATCCGCTCCACGCTCTCCTCGGATACGAGCCATCGGGTGCCGGTGTCCACGCCCCTCAGCGTTTCCCTCTTGATCCACTCCTTCACCGTGGTTATGGAGACGCCCAGCCTATCAGCGGCCTGGCCGGTGGTGAGCAGACCCCGTTCGGGACGGGCTAGTGCGGTCAAGGCATCTCGGAGTGCCTCTACCTCCTCACTGCGCCCCGCGCTGGCCAGCTCGCGCTCCAGCCGGGCAAGGACATCCAGGGTTTCCGGTTTGATCGTCGTCGCCATCATCGGCCCCCTATCGCGGAAGCTGTGGATACCCACACTTATATCACTAAAGTGACACTATCGCAATTTGCCGGCGACCGCCGGGATCATCTCGCACCACAGCTCGCCTCGTCCACGGCAGCAAGCTGAAAGTCGTATAGGCGATCTGGCTCCCTCGGCCAGCCGTTCTCGCCACTACCCATATTGCCTGGATCGGAGTAGAAAGGCTGAATCTCGTGCGCACCTCGGTGCGCGGCTAGCCGATCCCAGGAGGACGTGCTGCCCTACGAGTTTTGCCCCAGACCAGAGATAGAGTCGTGGTATCGTTTGCCGCAGCAGGGCCAGCGGTGTTGGCTGCCGTTCGTGCTGCCGGCGACGACGCAGCCGTGGTGATGCCGGGGGAAAGCGCGGCAATGCGCAGCGGCAACGGCTGGCGGCTAGTCCTAGAGCGAGAGCATGAAGGGGAAAGCTTCGACTCCGAACTGCGCCGACGGGTTTCCTCTCAGGTGGCCATCCGGCTCGTTGGGCCAAGAACGACCTGAGTCGGGCCATTTCCTGCAGGCCTATCGTTCAGGTATTCTGAGAGCGGAAGTGGCACTCAAACCTGACCTAGCCGCCCGAGGAGTCTGAGTCATGTGCTGGCGTCAGTGGATATTGCACGCGTACACCCTCCGGCCCCCGGACGATTTCTCGTGCGAGCCGATCTTCTATCCACCAACTACGCGAGGCGCCATTGCAGACGTGGAAGCTGCGCTGGGAGCGAGGTTTCGAAGTGAACTGGTCGCGTTCCTGATGGAGACGGACGGAGTGATGGACCGGATGAGGTTCTCGACTGCCCAAGGGACGAATAGGGTGGTTGACACCGGCTATCTACTCTGGTCCGTGGATAAGATTCGAGACGAGAACCTTAGTATGCGAGCGTGGGCGAACGAAGAGGATAGCGGTTACTTTTCACTGGATGGATTCCTGTTCTGCGCGGATTCCGGATGTGGGGACATGTTCGGGTATGCGATCACCAATGGGGACATCGTCAGCAGCGACATCTACGTGTGGGACCACGAGGACGACAGCCGAACGAAGGTGGCGCCGTCCCTGCGCACGTTCATAGATAGCTGGCTCTCGGGGGAGACTAGGTTCTAGCACCGGCTTCGGCATCGTGGATCGCTGCTGACGATTTCGGGCCGGTGTTCACGAGGGCAAACACAACGTAGGCGGCCAGTCCAGAGACCCGGATAGCCCATTCTCCTAGTTGCTGCAACGCGTCCATCTTCAGTGATGCGGCCGACAGGCGCGAGGCTGCGCTGGCGCAAGAAGGGGAGCAGCTTCGACGGCATTGAACGTGACCCCTCTCTCGAAGTGCAGCGCTCCCAGGGTTCAGTGCGAATAGGACAGGGCATCGCCTGAATACCGATCGAGCGTGAGCAAACCTGCAGGAGGTGACCCGTGGGTAGCCGCGTCGGCAAGAGCCTGCCGCGGGCCGACTAACTCTCGGTAGATCGTGATACACTACTCGGCGCGAAATCTGGTCACGACCCGATGCCGGCCATCCTCGCAGAGTCAGGAGGCAAAGCTATGATAGACCCTCTATCCGGGATCCCCGCGAATGTGGACGTGCAGCCCGACGCAAAGAAACTCCTGCGGAGAGTGCCAGCCAGTGTGAGAGCTCTACTCGTTGAGATCCTTGATGTGATGGAACGCTCCGCCCAGGAATATTCCGCTCCCGTGGCTCGGACGGAGTTGATCGCCGAACGGGATCTGGAAGACGGTACGGAGAAGGTCGTGGTTCGCCAGTGGGTGCGAACGTCCCACGAGACGGCCATGGATTACTGGGCGAAAGTGGGCCGCGACATCGACGGGTGGGTGAGGCAGTTGCCCGAGCCGGCTGCCGACCAAGTCGGCGAGTGGGTGGCGTTCGTCGTGCATCCCGAAGCGAACGATGCCGCAGCCTGATCCCTTCGATCCGCTCGATTTTCTCAAACTTGCCCAGGACCTGGCCAAGGTCGGGGGAGAGGATCGCCTTCGCACCGCCATAGGTCGAGCATACTATAATCTCTTTCTGTTGGCCAGGGAGAGGACAGGGGCTTTCCCTCCAAGGAAAGAGGACAGCGCCCACACTCTGGTAATCAACGCCGTTCGGAAGCGTCGGGGCTTCGCTGTCGGCAACGACCTGTACAGGCTGAAACAGCTCAGGATAACCGCGGATTATCAACTCCTACCGGCTGATATCGCCCTCCAGGACTGGAGCCAGAACTGGGCAACAGCGCGCGCCCTCGTCCAACGTCTCCTTCCCGAGCTGCAGGCCCTGTAGGCGGTCCTTCGCGGCAGCTATGACCGTTTACGCAGCCGGTTCGTCTATTTCAACACTGAGCAGCTTCGGGGGCTGTTCTTCCTCGGGGATTGGTTCTCCGTCCTTCAGAAGCCCGTCGATGTGGCAGCGGATGGCATCCTTCGCCATTGCAGTGGCGTCCTCCAGGTCTCGGCCCTGGGTGACTATCCCAGGCAGCGCGGGGACAGTGACGGTGTAGCTTCCGTCTTCGGGATCCGGGTCCAGCAAGATTGTGTAGCGTCTCATAGCAGCTCTATCAGTTCCTCCACCGTCAGATTGGCCACCCCGCGGCGAGTGCTCGCGTCCTGGTAATCCCGTGATTGTCGACAGGCTGATCGTGGCTCCTTCTCGTATTGCCGCGCCGCAAGACAAAGGACACACGCGCGAACAAGGCGCTGAAAAGCTTCGATGCAGACGCTATACGGACGGTTTCTTGGACGATAACAGCCGGCTTCACAGCCAGGCCATGCGCGGGCCAAATCCATGCTGGCCCCGAACTGTCCTGAGAAGAGGGCTTAGATACAGTATTTATGCCCTGAGGCGCCAGCCGCACCAAGAGCTAGATTCACAAGAACAGGAATGCCGCAGTCAGTCCGTACTTTAGGGTGAGAGCGGTCCCCTGCCTGCGTCGCACAGCCGAAACCGAACCCGATGGTAGAGGCGTAGCACTGTTACGCCCGGCCTCTTCTTATCATTGTTCTGAGCCAGACGCGTCGCACCTCAGGTAAAACGTCGCTGGTCCAGGTCTCCTTCCAAGCCGCGATGGCAGCGGGCACATCCCCTGTGCTGTCTTCATACCAGCCATACACGATCGCCGCCAACTCCGCAGCAACCCTGCGATACTCGGGCCGTAACGCCATGGGTAGAGCACTGCGGGCCGCGGTGATTGGCTCTTGCCCTGATTGCTCGGGTAGGCTGGTCTCTTCCGCGAGATAGCTCAGAGCAACTCGAAGTGAGTCGACCAGATCGCCAGTGACAGCGCCCGGGCAGTACCTGACGATCGCGGCTACCATACGTATCACCTCGATGGGTGCCGGTTGGCCGGGAATGAGCAACCGTTGGACTAAGGCCTTCAGCAAATCCTCCGGCGGGGGCGGGATGGCGTTCTCCTGGCTCCACCTTAGCCAGCGATAGATGCCTTCGGCGGTACTGCTCACTTGCGCTGTTTCCATTGACGTGAGCCCTCCATGCAGCCGCGAGGCAATGTCATTGACCGAGCCTGGATTCGCAAAGAGCAGCGCCGGCCAGGCGCGTTCGATTGAGAAACCGAAGTCTTCCATCTCGGATAGCAGCCTGGTCGCCAGGTCGCAACACTCTTGGTCCGTTCGGCTTTTTGGCAGGATGACTATGGAGACCAGATCGGACAGGCCGGACAGACGCTGCCTCAGTCCAGCGAGATCATGCGCTTCTCCTCTGCTGGATTTCCGGATACCTGCCTTCTCGTGATCCCACCATGCGGCGGCCTTCCTCAGGAGGTCGCACACTTCATCGAGGGTCCAGTCGATTAGCCTGTTCCGGAGCGACTCAGCCGACACGAACAGCGATGATGAGCTATGCAGCCAATCTTGGAGGAACTCTTCCCCGCCCGCTCCAAGAATCATGACCTCCTTGACTCGCGTTCCTTCAGGGTCACTGGTATAGGCGACGGAACGCGCGAAATCCCCCCGCGTTAGAAACTCTCGGAGCGCGTTCTTTGCCTTGAGTGGCTGTGGCTCCGGCAAGTGCAGGAGTGAGCAGGCGAAGAAGCCGGTGTCGGCGGGGAGGCCGCTCGACTGGTCTATTCTGGCCCACAGCGCCCTCCCGAAGGCCCGCTGCTCGGCCTGGCGCAATCCACCGATCTCGTGAAGTCTAGCCAATCTGTGCACCGCTAGCCGCCGTACCCCAGGGCTCCCTTCGCCAACCATGCGGATGAGCGTGCCAACGGGGTCATCCCAAGTCGAGCGGGCAAATCCTCGATCCAGCCAGACGCCGTCCAGCCAGTGTTGCTGCAGAAAAGGGTCGTCCCACACTGCGGGGGCAGAAGTCTGGGTCTCGGCGTAGTCGGGGACGGGCAGGCGGAGAAGGTCGTGCATTCGCCCGAGGACACGCTTCGGTTGCAGCGCATATAGAATCCTGATCAACAGATTGCCGAAGGGCTGGCGCAAAGTGGGGTCCGTCCGCAGTATGTCCGACCAGTACACAGCGAGCGTGGTGTCCAAGAGCCCATCCAGCGCCTCAGGGGTGAACCTGAAACAGAGCAACGAGAGCACGACAGCCAGTTGTCGTGACCATCGGCCTGGCGGTGCCTTTACCGTCTTGTCCCGGCCTGCCTGACGAAGATTCTGAATAGCCTGAGCGAGTGCACCTAGAAGTGCACTGGAAAGGATATTGGTTGTTTCGGCCGGGAGTGTTGCGACGCGTGTCCGATCAAAGAACTCCTCGATGGCAGTCTCACTACCCCCCCTCACCATGGAAGAGACTGCCCACAGCGGATAGAGGGGAGCCAACCACCTAGCCGCGCACCCGACTATGTCGTAGAAGCCCGCTGCCTCGCCGCAGCTCAAGGGAAGGGGACATCTGCTGAAGATCCGCAAGGCCGTGAAGGCCGGACGATACTTCAGCATGAGGGGTTCCTGAGCGAGGTTGTGAACGACCGCTCGTTCCCATGGGTCGAAGACAATCTTCTCCTCGGAGTCAGGAAGGAGGATGGGTGCGGGAGCCGCGAGTACGGTCCGAAGCCAGTCGATCTCCGTCCAGGGGTTACAACCGTACTTCTCGAGTCTGTCCCACCTGTTCCTGTAGTGGGTCTCACTGTTTCTCGCGAGGGTGGATTTGTTCGT
The DNA here is from genome assembly GCA_021788565.1 of Chloroflexota bacterium. The sequence goes on along the minus strand of JAJYKO010000008.1, from coordinate 5,425 downwards.
GTCGGGATCGCCCGCCTGAATCCAGTTTCCCTCCCCAATGACTTTCAGGAGAAGCATGATCCAGCCTTCATCTGATAGGACCGCGAAGTCGGGAGTGTACGGATCAGCCCTTGCCCTTATGGCGGCAAGGGCTCCCTCGGCTATTCTCCTGGCCTCGCCTAGCTCGCCAAGTTCCGCGTACACCGCCGCTCGCTTCGCTTCCCAATGTGGGAGAGCCCCATTTTCCGGCCAGGCGGCGAGTGCATTGCGGGCGCCCTGCTCATCGAGACAGAAGAATCGCGTCAAGCACTGTTCGTGGTGCCAGCGAGCCTGCCAGACAGTACGCAGTCGGACGGCGCCTTCCAGCCGTCCCATCCAACGCCGAAAGCCAGCCTCGTCGCCGTTCTCTCTGGCATCGCTCGCTACTGCGAATGCAAGGTCTACCCACCATTCGCCGATGGCTGGCCAGTCGAGACCGTCCCCGTGCTGCGGTCGATGCTTCGTCCCAGCATGGTCAAAACTCGGCAATCCGGGGAATGGGCAGTACGCATCCAGGACATTGCTGATGACGCGCACACCCTGGTCGGAAAGCGGGAGCATACATGTACCCATCCGCCAGCTCAATTCATACAGAAGAGCCAGATCGTCAGGCGGGGAGAGCGACGGGGCGGAGTCGAACACCGATTCGATCCAGTACTTTGTGCTGTCAAGCAGGGTGTCGCGGTTCCGCCTCGGAGCGACGAGCCAGCCCGGGTATCGTGTACGCTCCTCGGTCCAGGCCTCACGAAGCTTCTGCAATTTGGCCGCTGTGACTGTTCCACGCTCTGGGGCCACCGTGGGTTCCGTGGCTGGCTGATCTTGGCCAGGAAACGGAGGTAGCCCATCCGGCGCCGTTATCACGAGGCGCTCAGGCGGGTGCGGCCATCCCGAGGTTTCCGGCGGCTTGCCCAGCAAGAGGTAGTTCAGAAACCATTCGAGAGCTCTGCTATAACGGATATCCGGCGGCAGCCAGTCAACCTCGCGCACCACTGGTGCGAGGTCCACAGTAACCACGTTGTCGGCGAACTTCCGCCGTCGCGATGCGGAGGGAGGCAAAAAGCAGATCAGGTAGATCCGTGGGGCGTTCTCGCCAAGGTTCTCACGCACCCAGTTCGACCAGTAGAGGAAATTCGGATCGTCGCCCGAGAATCCCATCAAGCAGAAGGCGTTTTCCATCATGGACTGCTGGACTATGTTGACGAACGCGGCCGACTGCGCTGGATACTTCCGGTAATCGCTCTTTGTGATTACAAAAGGGCGGTGCGACGGGAAGCTCCCGTGGAGTTTGACAATGCGGGGCTTCATGCGCCCAGGGATGTCTGCCGAGGCGTTGATGACATCGTATTTCTGCTCATAAACTGTCGGCAGGGTCCGCTCGAGAAGGGTGTCGTAGTTAGTCGTGAATACATCCGACCAGGGGAGTTTCAGCAAGAGTTCGTGAAGTGGCCCGGGGCGATACTGCTGGTCCGGAATCAGCTCGAGAAGTAGACTCGATAGCGATGGCCTGCCGAAGCGTTTCTCGTATCGCTCCGCAAGATCGAGGACATTCGTACCAGAAGCCGCTCTCTTGCGCGCCTGCAGTCTTGTGCTCTCGTTCTCGGTGCCCTGCGGGCGAAGGCGGTCAAACATGGCGTAGCCAAGCTCCCGCCATGTCGGGAACTCGGGTGCGCTGGGCGCCATCTTCTCCGCATTCCGGCTGAGGCCTGCTCCGATCATGACAGCACTCTGCCCAAACTCACGACCATTCCACAGCTGTTTGCGTAGATGGTCCAGTACGGGTTGATCGGGAAGTATCAATGGGCCACCCCTATTCACGCCTGATCTCGCCCCTGAGTGACAGCGGAACAGAAATGTGCGGTAGATGGAAACGCCGAGATCGGCTTTCTTGCCAAGGAATGTGCCCCGTTACTATCGGAACTCTATCATTATAGTGGAAACAGGGGATGCGAACTAAGAATATGGTTCACTACGGGTGTCCGCCAGGATTCCGGGAGGCTTCCATAATGTCGTGCTCCTGAGCTGACGAGGCTCCGCCGAGAGGATGTGGTCCGTAGGGGCGTTTTGCACACGCCCACCGCCCCGTGGACTCACGCCTGCTTCGAGAAGGCACGGGCGAATGCAAGCCGGAGGGCGGATGCAAGCCGCCCCTACGAGCCCCGCTGGCTCCGGGCAGTCTCCCGGAAATGTGACGGGCACCCGTTCACTACGCATAATGGACACTGTGCCAACAGGTTGGACACGCCTATCGCGAAGGCCGTTTCCTCACCTAACGACGCGCACCTCCCTACGACACACGCAATGCCTCACCTCTTCTTGCTGCTTCATCCAGCACAAGCTCCCACTCGATGCAGAGAGAAAAGCAGCCCCTCGCTGCTCCTTATTCTCCTAGCGCCCCCTTTCCTTGACCCGATTTCTCCCCGGAAACTATACTTGCTTATCCCGCTCCCGCGGCGTGGCGCTCGGGGCGGGTGGACCTCCGCCGGCAGCACGGCCGGACCCGAATGAGCCGATGAGGCTCGCCTACTACGAACTGGACGGGTACCTTTAGAACTTGCCCCACTCCGAACCCTTCATCTCGGTCGTCATCCCCAACTGGAATGGGGACCGTTACCTGCCAGGCTGCCTCGATTCCCTGCGCGCCCAGAGCTACCGCAACTTCGAGGTGCTGGTGGTGGACAACGGCTCCTCCGACGGCTCCGACCAGATGGTTACCGAGCGGTACCCGGAGTTTCGGCTGATCCCCATGGGCAGCAACCTCGGCTTCGCGGCGGCGGTCAACGAGGGCGTCCGGCGGTCGAGGGGCGAGCTGATTGCCCTGCTCAACAACGACGCCGAGGCGGAAGCGGACTGGCTCGCGACGATGGCCGCGGCGGCGGCAGACCACCCGAAGGCCGGCTTCTTTGCCTGCAAGATCCTTCTGTACGATCGGCGCGACCTGATCCACTCCGCGGGCGACTACTACGGCCGGGACGGTGTGCCGGGGAACCGGGGGGTGTGGGAGAAGGACGTGGGGCAGTTCGACAGGGAGGAGTACGTCCTCTCCGCTTGCGGGGCCGCCTCCGGCTGGCGGCGGAAGCTCTTCGACGACGTGGGTCTGTTCGACGAGTCGCTCTTCATGTACCTGGAGGACGTGGACCTCAGCCTGCGGGCGCAGATGGGCGGCTACCGCTGCCTCTACCTGCCGGCGTCGCGGGTCTACCATAGGCTGAGCGCGACGGGCGGGGGCGAGGTCGCCAGCTACTACTGCGGCCGCAACTTCATCGCCGTCGCTCTCAAGGACCTTCCGTACAGTATAATTCGAGGAAACTGGGGACCTCTGCTCGGGGCTCAGGCCGGCTTCACCCTCCATTCTCTCTGGCACGTGCGCGAGAAGGCCGCCAGGGCCAGACTCCGCGGGCAGCTCGCGGGGCTGGGGGAGATCCCGCGAAGGCTTGCCCAGCGCAAGGCCATCCAGGGGGGCCGGCGCGTCCCGGATAGCTACATCGCGTCGATGTTGAGATAGCTGTTAGCTATTAGCTGTTGGTTTTCTGGGTGGTTGGTTTGCTGGAGCAGGCCCGCAGTTTTGTGTCATGCTATCGCTGCGGGGGCAATAGCAGAAACTGATGGCTAATAGCTAATTACTAATCGCTAATAGCTGAGGTACTCGTGGATCGTCCGTTTCTGTCGCTGGTGGTGCCGGCATACAACGAACAGGGGAGACTCCCCGCCGCGCTGGTGAAGATGCGAGAGTTCCTCACCCGGCAGCAGTTCCGCTACGAGGCGCTGATCGTCGACGACGGCAGCTCGGACGGTACGGCGGCACTGGTCGAGGGCGCCATGCGGAACTTCCCCGGCCTGAGCCTCTTGAAGGAGCCGCACCGCGGCAAGGGCCACGCGGTGCGTCAGGGGATGCTGGCTGCCTCCGGTAACTACGTGATGTTCTGCGACGCCGACTTCTCGATGCCGGTGGAGGAGGTTGTTCGCTTCCCCGAGGCGATGGGCAACTCCTACTCCATAGCCATCGCCTCCAGGGAGGTGAGGGGCGCCAGGCGCATCGGTGAGCCTCCCCACCGCCATCTGATGGGACGGGTCTTCAACCTGATCGTCCGCGTCCTGGCGGTGCCAGGCCTCCAGGACACTCAGTGCGGGTTCAAGTGCTTCACCCGGGAAGTTGCCAGGGAGATCTTCGCTCGGCAGGTGATAGACGGCTTCGGCTTCGACGTCGAGGTGCTGTACATCGCCAGGAAGATGGGCTTTGGAATTACGGAAGTACCGATAAGTTGGTATTATTCCCCTAGCAGCAGGGTGGATCCCGTCCGTGACACCATCCGGATGATGAAGGACGTCCTCGAGGTACGCTCCAACGATCGTCGAGGGGTGTACGACGCGGCGCCCAACTCGAACGGCCCTGCCGCCGGCGCAGCGTTTACCAGTAATGAGTAACGAGTGATGAGTGATGAGCAACCTTGATTCACTTATTACTCATTACTCATCACTCAGCACTTGGTGAGAAGAATGAGCGAACACATTTTCATCGGGGTTGCGTGGCCCTACGCTAACGGACCTCTCCACCTCGGGCACCTGGCCGGGGCCCTCCTTCCGCCGGATATCTTTGCTCGTTACCACCGTGTGAAGGGGGATCAGGTGCTGATGGTGTCCGGCTCGGACCAGCATGGTACCCCTATCACCGTTCGCGCGGAGCGGGAGGGGAAGTCCCCCAGAGAGATCGCGGACTTCTACCACGAGCAGTTCCTGGACAACATCCGGAAGATCGGCATCAGCTACGACCTCTACACCAAGACGACCACGGAGAACCACTACGCGGTAACCCAGGATCTCTTTCTCGGCTTGCTGAAGAACGGCTATCTCGAGAAGGCCGAGATGCTCTCGCCCTACTGCACCGTGGAGCACCGTTTTCTGCCGGACCGCTACGTGGAGGGAACCTGCCCTTACTGCGGCTACACCGACGCGCGGGGCGACCAGTGCGACAACTGTGGCAAGCCACTGGACCCCGTGGAGCTGATCAACCCGCGCTGCAAGTTTGACGGCTCCACGCCGGAGATTCGTCCGACTGAGCACTTCTTCCTGAAGCTCTCCAAGCTGAACGAGCCGCTGCTGGAGTGGGCCAAGCCGAAGACCTACTGGCGGCCGAACGTCTACAACTTCACCATCAACATGCTGGAGGAGGGGCTCAAGGACCGGCCGATCACGCGCGACATCGAGTGGGGCGTTCCCATCCCGCTGCCGGGCTACGAGAACAAGAGGATCTACGTCTGGTTCGACGCGGTGACCGGCTACCTCTCGGCGAGCATAGAGTGGGCCAAGCTGATCGGCGAGCCCGAGAAGTGGCGGGAGTGGTGGCAGGGACCCTGCCGGGCCTACTACTTCATTGGCAAGGACAACATTCCGTTCCACGCCATCATCTGGC
>JAJYKO010000637.1 GCA_021788565.1 Chloroflexota bacterium | reverse complement strand
TTCCACGTACGGTATCGTGAACGGACCCTGTGGCAGCACGGCGATCGTCGCCTTGGGGCCGTACCGCTGCATCAGTTCCCGAACGGTCGCGCCGACGTCGTGTGTCGGCTTGACGTGCGCCATCTCCACCTCACGGTCGTCCAGGGTGGAGTAGATGAAGAACTCGGCCCGCTTCTGGACGTTGGCCTGGATCTGCACTTCCCACTGGTCGAACACCAGGTAACCCGGCTCGTAGATCATCTTCATTATGGCTTCCAGGCTGGAGTGGGAGTGGAGGATTTTCTTGTAGTTCCCGTGCTCCGGGATACCGTCGCTGCACTCGGCCGCGGAGATGATGGCCCCTCCGTCTCGCACGATCAGGTTGGCCGCGGAGGCTCCCTTGATTGCCTGGTAGAGGTTCTGGTCCAGTGGATAGCCGCTGTTGGTGGTCACCACGATGTCGAATGGCTCCGGCACCGGACGCATGGCCGTCCGCCTGGCGAAGTCGATGCCGGCGTTGTGGGCGGCCAGCAGATCGCCGAAGTAAACGTTGGTGATCTGCTTGTCCCGGTTCAACGTCACGTTGCACAGGAAGGTGGGCTTGGTCATCAAGACGGCCTCCCGCATCTCCTCGAAGATGGGGTTGCCCCTGGTGATGCCCCAGATGGACTTCGGGTCCCCTATCATCTGGGCGTCGTGGTTGCTCAGCACCGTGTGCTCGCCCGCGACGCCCGGAAGCACCGCCTTTGCTCCGCCCGAAAAGCCCGCGAACATATGGGGCTCGATGAAGCCCACCAGGATCTTCACGTCCGCCTTTAGATACTCGGCGTTGAACCAGAGCTCGGTGCCGCGGCTGGTCTTGCCCGCATAAGCCAGGGTGCTCTTGTCAAATGCGTTGTGGTTGATCACCCTGTAGTTGTCGTAGACCTCCGGGCCCACTATTCGGCGGAGTTCCTCCTCAGTGTTGGCGCGGTGCATGCCGGTGCCGTTGATCAGGGCGATCTGCTCCTTCGGGACCGCGCTGATGGCCTCCAGGATAGAAGGCAGCATTCGCGCGGTGGGGCAGGGTCGGGTGACGTCCGGGAAGGTGATGGCGACCGTGTGATGCGGCTTCACGAGCTCCGCCAGCGGCGGGGAGCCGATTGGGGACCTCAGAGCCGCCCGCAGGGCGGCCTGCTCATCCGGCAGTCCCGGGATGTAGTGAGGCTCGATTATGCTCACTCCCTCGTCTGGGAACTCCACATCTAGCCCCTCTTTGCCATATGCCAGCTTGACTTTCATCCCGATCCTCCGTGTAAGAGCTGATAGCCGATAGTCGACCGCTCACTCCAGCGTAGCACAGGCCGGCGCAGACGGACAATAGCTGATAGCGGTGCGGGGCACCATGCAGTAGAATTCGTGCGTCCGCGCTGGTCCATGTTTTGGCAGATTTGAACCACAGAGACACGGAGGACATGGAGCTTCATCGAAAGAGTCTCCGTGCTCTCCGTGCCTCCGTGGTTAGGTTGTTATTCAGGAGAGGTGCACATGAGCGAGAGTGATCTGGAGAACCCCCGCAGGGAGATCGACCGCATAGACCATGAGCTGGTCCGCCTGCTGAACCAGCGCGCGGAGGTGTCGCTTGAGGTCGCCCGCCGCAAGTCGGAGTCGAAGACCAACGTGTTCCTTCCTGATCGCGAGCAGCAGGTGATCAACAATATCCTGGCCGCGAATGCCGGCCCCCTCAAGGCGGAGCAGCTCCGATCCATCTATCGGGAGGTCTTCTCTGCCTCGCGCAGCCTCCAGAGGAGGCTGAAGGTCGCGTACCTGGGCCCCGCCGCCACCTTCTCCCACCAGGCTGCCCTGCGGCTGTTCGGCGATTCCACCGATCTAGTCCCGGTGCTCACTATCCGAGACGTCTTCCTTGAGACGGAGCGCGGCGGCACCGACTACGGGGTCGTTCCCGTCGAGAACTCCACCGAGGGAACGGTGGTGGACACCCTGGACAGCTTCGTCGATACTGACCTGAAGGTGTGCGCAGGCCTGAGCCTGCCGATAGTCCAGAACCTGATGGCTCGCTGCGCCCGCGATGAGATCAGGACCGTCTACTCTCACCCCCAGGGGCTGGCCCAGTGCCGGCGCTGGCTCGCGGCCAACCTCCCCAAGGCAGAGTTGGTGCAGACCTTCAGCACGGTCCGGGCTGCCGAGCAGGCCGCCGCCGATCCCACTGGTGCCGCGATCAGCCCGGCCCTCGCCGCCGAGGTGTACGGTCTCGATCTGCTGGAAACTGGCATTCAGGACCTTTCCACCAACATCACCCGCTTCCTGGTGATCGGCTCAACCATCCCGGGTCCAACCGGTAGGGACAAGACGGCCGTTATCCTGAGCATCAAAGACCGGGTCGGCGCCCTCCACGACCTGATGTCCGTGTTTGCGCGGGATAAGATCAACCTGAGCAACATCCAGTCGCGCCCGTCGAAGCGCAAGGCGTGGAACTACTACTTCTTCATAGAGTTGGACGGCCACGCTACCGACCCCAACGTTCAGGCGGCGTTCACCTCCCTGGAGCAGCAGTGCCAGATGGTCAAGGTGCTCGGCTCGTGGCCCAGACCGAACGACGAGTGAGTTCGGCAAATGGTGAGGGTCCTGTTGTCGGAAGGGTCCAGCCTATCCGCTCGTGAGGCCATCACTGCGCTCGGCATTGCCGGGCATATCGTCGACGTGTGCGACCCCGCCCCTTTCAGTCTTGGGCGCTTTTCCAGGTTCGTCCGGCGTGTCTACCGCTGCCCGGCGCTCGGGAGGGATCCGTTCGGTTATCTCGACTTCGTCCTGAACTGCCTCGCAACTGGAGACTACGACGTTCTCCTCCCGATCCACGAGCAGGCCTTCCTGTTTTCTCGTACAAAGGCTCGCTTCCACGACACCGTCGGTCTCGCCCTCACCGAGTTTCAGTCGTTCGTACAGGCGCAAAGCAAGGTATCGTTTGTGAGGCTGCTGCGGCAGTTGGCTATTCCCCATCCTCCAACCGAGCTCGCATCGTCCGAACAGGGTCTGCGCACAAAGACCAGGTTTCCGTTCTTCCTCAAGACTGCCTATGGAACCGCAACCAGCGGCGTATGGAAGATCAGCTCTTCGATGCAGCTGGATTCCGCGATCGAGCGACTGAAGGCGCAGGCTGCTCTCGACGGGTCCAGCGAGGTTCTAGTCCAGCAGCCGGCGACCGGAAGGCTGGAGAGGGTTCAGTCGATATTCGCCCATGGGGTGCTGGTGGCGTGGCACGGCTACCGGCAAGAAGAGGAAGGCAACGGGGGTGGGGATATCTCGAAAGTGAGCGTCTATCGTCCGATTGTACGGGACTTCGTGGAGCGCATTGGACAGCAACTGGAATGGCACGGAGCACTCTCTCTAGACTACTTCTTCGACCAGCAGACCGGCACTCCGCAGTTCATCGACGCAAACCCTCGACTCGTCGAGCCCATGAACGGCGTTTTCAGCGGGGTCAATCTCGCCGATATCCTGGTGAAGGTTTCGCTTAGAGAGGAGATCGACGATGCGCCTGTGGTCGGGCGCGAAGGCACACGCAGCCACATGCTCCTGATGGCGCTGCTCGAGATCGGGACTCGACGGCGGTCCCGGGTCGCGCTGCTCAGGGAGGTCGGGCAAGCGCTCAGGGGCCGTGGTCGATATTCGGGAAGCCACGAAGAGCTACTCCCGATCACCATGGATCCAGTGAGCGCCCTACCGCTGAGCTATCTGCTATCTCGGCTCTTGATCAGACCCGGTAGCGCCTCACTGCTCGCTACACAGACCGTCGAAGCCTATGCGCTGAGCAGTCAGGCCGTGCGCCAGATCCTGGCCGCCGAGAACCCGTAGCCGATCGGCTAGCCAGCTCTCAGGAAGCCCATCACCGCCTCCACCGCCTGCTCCACGGTGATGGCCTCCAGTTGCCCCTGATCGCCCCGCACGATCGTGACGTCGCGGCCGCGCGGACCCCAGATAGCGGGGTCGGTGGGGCCGAAGAGGGCGACGGTGGGCACGCCGGCTGCCGCGGCCAGGTGGGTGACCCCGGAGTCGTTGCCGAGGTATGCCATACAGAGGGAGAGGAATGCGGCAAGCCCTTGTGCGGGGAGGTCCGAGGCCACCGGAGGCCGCTCGCCCGTCACCAGGGCCAGTACTCGCCCCACCACCTCCTGATCCGCCGGTCCCTGTATCAGCACGACCTGGTGGCCAGCGCCCTTGAGAAGATCGGCAGACTGGGCGAACCACTCTGCCGGCCAGCACTTCCAACGTCCCCCGCTCCCCGGATGGATGGCAACGACACGCTTTTCAGGTGCGAGTCCGAAACGCTCGAACAGGGACCGTG
>JAJYKO010000636.1 GCA_021788565.1 Chloroflexota bacterium | reverse complement strand
TCCCCAGGAGGAACCGCGCCATTTCGGCTTCAACTTGGGCGCCGAGCAGTATCAGGTTGCACAGCTCCTTGAATAGGACGAGAACCTCTTTCCTGGCCCCGCGTGCATCCGCCTCCCTCATCTCAGAATGCACCTGCGCCGACCTTGCCTCGACCTTCGCTAGCTGCCTGCAAAGGGCATGCAACGTGGCTGTCCTCGCCACATCCTCACCTTCTGCCTGCGCCACTCCATGCTGTTCCTCTGTCTTCTCCACGATCATCATCTTTCGAACACTCCTGAAAAGACCTATTTCTTTTCCATCAGCTCGAGAGTTGGTTGGTAAGTGACCCTCTCTCGAAGGTTCGAGATGCTCTTGCTGTACGCATACGGCGACAGCTCATCGTAGATGGCGACCACGGGCACCTCGGTAGCAGATATCTCCTGCAGCTGCTCATAGATGGCGAAGCGTTTGGACGTGTCCCGTTCCAGTACCCCTTGATCTATCAGCCTGTCTACCTCGTCATTGTGGTACCCCATCTTCTTGGTGATGTTGACCGAGCCCTTGGAGTACAGCATCGCTCGCATTCGCCAGTCTGGATCCCCATTGGCCCAGCCGTAGCCGTTCTGTACGGCCAGATTCCACTCTCCGTGGCTTTGGATATCGGTCAACGCGGCGGCCTCCACGGCCTGGAGGCGCAGATCGAACCCGAGCGGGCGAACCACGCTCTGAAGGTATTCCACCATCTCTTTGTACGATCGGGCGTTACCCGGGCTGCCATCAAATGGCAGCGCCACCTCCACCCGTTGTCCGCGCAGCTCTTGTTGGGCCAAACTTGCTGCCCGAGCTGGATCGTAGGGCACCACACCCTTTGGCGAGAACCAGCGCCTGGAGATCGAGGATAGCAGCCCCGTATTGGGGTTGCCATAACCGAAATAGATGTTCTTGACCACGGCCTCCCGATCTATGGCGTAGGCGAATGCCTGGCGGAGCCGCGGGTTGTCGAAGGGCGGCCTTCCACAGTTGAAGAAGAGGAATTGGGCTATGGAGATCGGGTCGGCCCTGACGACGAACCTTTGGTCGGCACGCAACTGCTCCGCCTGGGCCGGCTGCAGGGCCCAGAGCTCGACTATGGCGTCGACTTGCCCAGCCTCCAGGGCTGCAAGCCTGGTGTTGGCATCGGGGATCTCCCTGACCACGATCTCTTTGACTCTCGCCTTCGCGCCCCAGTAGCCGTCGTTTCGCAGCAGGCGCGCTGTCTGATCCCGTTGCCAGTCCACGAGCCGGAACGGCCCGGTGGTGGCGGGTATCCCGGCGAAGTCCCCGCTGGCGGTGAAAGATCCTGGAGAGAACATGGCGGACGGAAAGTTGGCGAGCGTTGCCTCCATCACCGGGAACGGTTTGTTGTGTCTGAAGACAACCGTGTGATCATCCACCTTCTTAACCTCGGCCAGGTCGCCGAAAACGGCCTTGGCATCCATGGTGAAGAAGCTGCTGCTACGAGGCGAGATCTTGAAATCCCTTTCGACGTTCTTCACCACCACATCGGCCGTAAAGGGCGTGCCGTCGGTGAAGGCGACCCCAGTCCGGAGGTGAAAGGTCCAGGTCAGGCCGTCTGCAGATAGCTCCCACCCCTCCGCTAGCACCGGGACAGGCTCCAGGTAGTCGTTCAGGCCAATCAGGGGCTCCCAGCACATGAGGGAGCTGTGCATGTACCAGGGATTCTTTTCGCCGTCCACCAGTGAGCGGGACACGGCCAGCACCGCGACAGCATCCGGGCTGGCGATTGCAGGTGTCGGGCGTGCCGTCGGAGACACAGTTGCTGCGCCCTCCACGGGTCTGGTGGCGGACGGGCTTTCCGGCGGTGACGCGCAGCCTTGCAGCAGGAGCCCGCCTGCTCCCGCGGCCAGCGACCAGCGAATCAGGTCTCTCCGGCTCATTCGTCGCGTCCAGACGGTTCCGGAAGCAAGAATGTCTTTCAAAGTGGCCTCCTTCCAACACGCGATGTTTCTTGACTCATGTCGAAGCTTCATCCACCTCGGCGTGGGAGTTGCATCCCTTCAGCTACCTGCCCTCCGATCCAGAGCGGAGCGAAGGGCATCGCCAGAAAGGTTGCACAATAGGCTGAACAGGACGATGCAGGCGCCAGGGGCAACCATCAGCCAGGGCGCCTGGCCGAGGTAGGGTCGGCTGCCCGCGAGCATGGTGCCCCAGTCCGCGTCGGGTGGCTGAGCCCCAAGCCCCAGGAAACTGAGACCTGACACCACCAGAAGGATCTCTCCGAGGCTGAGGCTCGCCAGCACCAGCAGTGTCGACATCGAGTTGGGCAGGACATGTTTCCAGAGGATTCGGCGGTCGGTCGCTCCCAGCGCTCGGGCTGCCTCCACATATCCGCTGGTTCGGGTGGATAGCGCTTTGCTTCTGATGATGCGCGCCTCCGAAGCCCACGAGCCGCCAACCAGTGCTACCATCATGGGCAGCCGGCCGGTTCCCAGAATACCCAGTACCGCCAACGTTACCAGCAGCCCTGGAACAGACAGCAGGAGATCGATGACCGCCGCAATCGCGAGGTCGATCTTGCCGCCTAGGTAGCCGGCAGTCAGGCCCAGCAGGGTCGCGATGACGGTAGAAGATGTCACGGCGGCCAGACCGGTGGCTAATGCCATGCGGCCGCCGTGGAGAAGCCTCAATCCCTCATCTCTACCCAATTGGTCGTATCCCAAGATCCTCCCTTGGCCAGGTGGCATCAATATGCGGCCCGTATTGATGGCGTTCGGGTCGCCTGAGATCACGGACGGTAGAACCAGGACCAGCGCGGTGAGAATCAGTAATAGCGTTGGAGCCGCATACTGGATCGCTCTGCGCCAGGGAGAACGGTTCATCGAGCCGAACCTCCCGCTCGGATTCCCAACCGCACCCTGGGATCGAGAGCACAGCTGGCCAGATCTGCGAGGATGTTGGCGATGACGACGGGAACGCCCGTCAGCAGCACGTAGCCGCCGATCACCGGGAGGTCGCGACCCGATATCGCCGCGACGAGGACCGACCCCATTCCCGGCCACGCGAAGATCGACTCGATGATGACCGAGCCGGCCAGGAGATGGCCGAAGCGAACGCCGGAGAGCGCCAGAACCGGAAGCGAGGCGGAACGCATGATATGACGCAGAACCACGGTCATTTGGGGCAGCCCTTTTGCGCGGGCAGTCCTAACGTAATCTTCACCGAGAACGTCCAGGACGGAGTTGCGAGTCACACGCAGTGTCGCCGCCGTCGGCCCAGCCGCAAGAGATAGAGTGGGAAGAAGGAATTGTTGCCAGCTGCCGTAGCCGGCAACAGGCAACAGCCTCCACTGGGTGCCGAACAGCAGGATGAGGCCTATTGCCAGCCAGAAGGGAGGAGCGGCGGCTATAAGGTATGCCAGGCCCCTGGTGATCAGGCTGGGCAGGCCGTCTTGGCTGAGGGCCAACGCCACGCCAAGGGTTACACCCGCGACCATCGATACGACAAGGGCCGAGAGCCCGAGCTCCAGGGTGGGAACGATACGCTCGCCCAACATCTCCGCGACGGGCCGGTTGGTAAGGAACGAGTTTCCGAGGTCACCATGGGCCAGGCCAACGAGCCAGTGTACGTAGCGGACTGGCAGCGGATCCTCCAGTCCCAGAATCCTCCGGTACTTCTCGAGCAACTCAGGTGTGGGAGTCTGGCCGCTCTGCTGCAATGCGAGGAGAGCCGGATCGCCGCGAGCCTCGGTTGTCAGGATGAAAGCAAGCGCGGTGATGAGAAAAAGTATCGGGACGGCTGATATGAGACGAACCATAAGGTAGCGTGCCAACTGGAACTCCCTGATCCACTCGCGAGCGTTGCCCTCATACCGACTTCTGTATCTCGCGAGATCGACTCGGTGTTCATCGCCAGCCGCTGGCGAAAAGAAAACCCCGCCTCGAAGGGAGACGGGGCCGCGATTAGCGTGTCCATTTGAACAAAGAGCCCCTTGCCTACGGATAGACAAGGGGTAATCCACTCTGTTCGGACCTGCCCCTCTCTCTCGGAGGTGCCAACATCCAGACAAAGGCAGTCGTCCTGGCTTATCGGCTCATCGCGTTACGGCCGCATCACAGTTGCGGGACAGCGCCGGCTTCTCACCGGCTTCGCTCATGGCCCCTCGCGGGGCACCCTTGTCTCTGACTATTCGATTGTGAGGTGATCCTAGCACGCGCGGGGCCACAGCGTCAAACCCAGGCCCGCGTCCCCAATCCGCAGATTCGTGTGTGGGGCTTCACCTGAGGGGTGAACGGCGGAAGGCTGCTGAGCAGTGGCATCTTCCTCTTGGATGCAGCTTTCCGGCG
>JAJYKO010000635.1 GCA_021788565.1 Chloroflexota bacterium | reverse complement strand
GTTGCCGCCGCGAGGGCGATGGCCGAGCGGATGCGCGACCTGCTGGCTCGGCAGAACAGGGTGCGAATCGTGTTTGCCTCCGCGCCTTCCCAGAACGAGTTCCTGGCAGAGCTACGCACCCTGCCTGGCCTGGACTGGAGCCGGGTCACAGCCTTTCACATGGATGAATACGTCGGACTCGGCACGGATGCGCCGCAGAGTTTCTCCCGGTTTCTAGTGAATAGCCTGTTCAGCGAGGGGAAGCCCGGAGCGTTCCACCCTCTGGATGGGCTTGCGTCCGATCCCGAAGCTGAGTGTCGGCGCTATACGGGGCTGTTGAAGGAGGCTCCCATCGACATCGTCTGTGCCGGCATCGGTGAGAACGGCCACCTCGCCTTCAACGACCCGCCGGTGGCGGATTTCGAGGATCCGAGGACAGTCAAGGTGGTGGATCTGACCCCGGTTTCCCGCGAGCAGCAGGTCCACGACGGCTGCTTCCCCAACCTGGCGGCAGTGCCCGAACGGGCATTGACTCTGACAGTCCCCGCTCTCATGGAGGCGAAGCACATCTTCTGTATGGTTCCGGGTCCAACAAAGGCATCGGCGGTCCGAGACACCCTGCTCGGCCCCATCTCTACGTCCTGCCCGGCGACGGCGATGCGGCGCCATCCCTCGGCGACCCTTTACGTGGACCTAGACGCCGCCGCGATATTCCGAGCCGAGCGTGGATAGCTGCCTGCAGCGCCATGAAGATTCTATCCTCGTGGAATCGAAGCTTCAGCCGGCCGTCCCGGAACCACCCGCTGAAGCGTCGATCCCACGACTGCGCGAGCACTATGAGGGATCGATAGAATGAACGAGAAGAGTATCCGTATCGGATTGATCGGTGCTGGGTTCGTCGGCCATATCCATGCCCGCGCCTACGCCCGAGCGGCGGATCTGGGCGCGGAACTCGTGGCCGTGGCCGCGGTTCCGCTCGCCCAGGCAGAGGAGTTGGCCAGGGACTTCGGCAATCCTGACATATACGAAGACTACCGCAAGGTTCTGGAGCGAGGGGACGTCGACATCGTCGACATCTGCGTCCCAAATCACTTGCACGAGCCGTTCACGCTGGAGGCGATTCGAGCAGGGAAACATGTGATCTGCGAGAAGCCGCTAACCGGCTACTTCGGTGGGCCTGAGGCTTCCGATCCCGTGGGGGCGACGCCGAAGAGCGTCATGCTGGAGACAGCCGTCCGGAGCGCCGACCGCATGATCGCCGCCGCTAAAGAGCGTGACGTCCAACTCATGTACGCCGAGAACTGGCTCTACTCGCCCGCGATCCGAAAGGCCGGACGGTTGGTAGAGGCCAGCCGCGGCACTATCCTGGAGATCAGGGCTCAGGAGTGTCACAGCGGGTCCCACGCGTCCTACGCCAAGAGCTGGAAGCGCGCAGGCGGGGGCGCGCTCGTTCGCCTGGGCCCCCATCCCCTCGGGTCCGCCATGTATCTCAAGTGGCAGGAAGGGCTGAGGCGCAACGGGATTCCGATCCGCGTTCAGTCCGTGATCGCCGACGTCGGGAACCTCGCCCGTATTCCCTCATTTGCGGGGGAATCCGAGAAGTGGTTGGTCTTCGACTGGGATGACGTCGAGAACTGGTCGACGGTGTTGCTCACCTTCACCGATGGAGCTCGCGCCATCATTTCGGCTGCCGACACTGTACTCGGTGGCATGGAGGACACCTTCGAGCTGTTTATGTCCAATGGGCGCGTCAAGTGCGACATGACTCACAGCACTATGATGCAGGCGTATGCACCGTCCCCGCAGGTCTTCGGCGACGAGTACATAGCTGAGAAGCTGGAGACCAAGGCTGGATGGAGCAACCCCAGCATCGACGAGGAGTGGCTCCTGGGCTATCCCCAGGAGATTCGCGACTTCATCGAGGCGGTAGCTCAGAACCGCCCGCCGATGTCCACGGCAGACCTGGGACGGGAGGTCGTTAGAGTTACCTATGCGGCCTACCAGTCGGCGGAGGAAGGACGAAGGATTACACTGGAGCCGGTGTAGCGTCGCACGGCCGGATCTGATAGGCTCCTCAGCAATTAGTGATGAGTGATGAGCGTGCACTACTCATCACTCATCACCAATCATTTGGAGGTGGATAATGGCTCGCTTTACCCGTTTGGATGTCCTGAACCGGATGATCGACATCGGAGTCGTGCCGGTGTTCTACAACGACGACGTGGAGGTGGCCAAGCGGGTCGTGGAGGCCTGCTCGGCAGGGGGAGCCAAGGTCATCGAGTTCACCAACCGAGGGGACCTCGCCTACCAGGTCTTCGCCGAGCTGGTCCGATACTTCGCCAAGGCCGACCCCACGGTCGTCCTGGGGGTTGGCTCGGTGGTAGATGCCCCGACGGCAGCTCTCTACATCTCCAGCGGGGCCAACTTCGTGGTTGGGCCCATCCTAAATGCCGAGGTGGCCAGGCTGTGCAACCGGAGAAAGGTCGCCTACTCCCCCGGCTGTGGGAGCGCCAGCGAGATCAGCGAGGCCGAGGAGCTGGGCGTGGAGATAGTGAAGGTGTTCCCGGGCGGGGAGGTGGGAGGCCCTGCCTTCGTCAAGAGCGTCCTCGCCCCCATGCCCTGGACCCGCATCATGCCGACAGGTGGAGTCCAGGCCACCGAGGAAAGCGTAACCGCCTGGGTGAAGGCGGGAGTGGCGTGCCTCGGAATGGGGAGCGACCTCATCAAGAAGGATCTGGTGGCCTCAAGCGATTGGGACGGGATCGCTTCCAGGGTAGCAAAGGTGCTCTCCTGGGTGAGGAAGGCGAGGGGCCAATCTGTCTTCGGCGCAATCGAGCATGTGGGGATCTATCCTACGAAGGAGACCACGAACGAAGAGATCGCGGCGTGGTACCAGCAGGCCTTCGGTTGGGGGATCACCCCCACGGGGAGCAACCTCTTCGCGACCACCGGCAAGCCCGGCTGGATCGAGGCAATGAAGGGGCCGGCCGGAGAGTCGTGTCACATCGGCGTGAAGGTGCTGGACTTTGAGACGGCGATGGCGGAGCTACAGGCTCGGGGATATGAGCTGGACGAGCCCAGAATCGCCCCAACCTCAAAACTGGTATACCTCAAGCAGCGCGACCCGGCGGGCAACCTGGTCCACATCGTCTGGAGAGCGTAGAGGTAGTTATTGTAGGGGCGGTTCGCGAACCGCCCCTACAACTAAGAAACCCAGGCGATCTCCTCGTTCTCCTCGAGAGGAAGGTCCTCGACGTAGTGCTGAGCCGCTATGGCGGCTATCGTGCCATCTCCAACGGCCGTGGTGATCTGCCGCGTCAGGGCGGATCTCACGTCGCCAGCGGCGAAGATCCCCTTGACGGACGTCTCCATCATCTCGTTGGTCACCACGTAGCCGTGCTTGTCGTGGTCGACATGGCCGCAAAAGAGGGAGGTGTTCGGGACGAAGCCGACGAAGATGAACACCCCGGTTACGTCCAGCCTTTCCTCGCGACCCTCACGCTCTATGGTGAGGTACTCGACGCTGTTGGTACCGTGGATCGCCTTGACCTGGGTCTTCAGCATTAACTCGATCTTGGGGTCTTTCGTCGCCCGCTCCACCAGTAGCGGCTGCGCACGGAATTCACCGCTCCGGCATAGGATGTACACCTTCTTCGCGTAGCGGGTCAGGAACATGCCTTCTTCCATTGCGGAGTCACCGCCCCCGACGACCGCGATCTCCTGATCCTGGAAGAAAGCTCCATCGCAGATGGCGCAGTAGGATACGCCGAAGCCCGCGAGTTCCTCCTCCCCCGGTACGCCGAGCCTCCTTGGCACACCGCCGGCCGTCGCTATGACCGCCTTGGCCAGGTACTGCTTGCCGCTCTCGGTTTGCACCACCTTTCGGCGTCCGGCCGGCCTGATGCACTCGACGATATCCATCTCGATCTTCAGCCCCAGCTTGCGCACCTGCTGCTCCATGCGTTGAGCGAGCTCCGCGCCGGTGATGCTCTCGAAGCCGGGGTAGTCCTCGATGAGCTCAGTGTTGAGCAGCTGACCGCCCGGCCATTTTCCTTCGATAAGGAGGGACTTCAATTTCGCGCGAGACGTGTAGAGTCCCGCGGTGAGTCCGGCTGGTCCGCCTCCGACAATGATGACGTCGTACTCTTCCATAGAGCCTCCTGTTGTCGAGACAACTTCAACCAACCAACTGCACCCGCTGTGCCAGCGAAGTGAATAGCCGGCATGGTTCAAGTCCGGGTAACAGTTGGGGAAGGAGAGGCTTGGAAGTTGCGGCATGGAAGCAGCCTTGGCTAAGGATGACCGATGACGACGGCATACTTAGCCAAGGAGGAAACCCGAATGGG
>JAJYKO010000634.1 GCA_021788565.1 Chloroflexota bacterium | reverse complement strand
TGCCATGCTGTGCCGGCTGCCCCAGAACGTCCGGATGCTCACGGGCTACGCCCCTGTGTTGGGCAACTCCTTTGTCCTGTTTCCGATGGAGGGAGATCCAGTCCTCATAGTGCCGAAGTCCGAGGAGGAGATGGCTCGCGAGGGCTGGGTCGCGGACGTCCGGCCATTCGAGACCACGACTCTCCGGCATATCGGAACGGTGGCGGAAACCGTGGAGCCGATGCTGACGCAGGTCGCGCGTGAAAAGAAGTTGCTGAACGCATCCATAGGGTTCGAGCACGAGTTCGGTATGGTGCCGGCAAGTTACTCTCAATTTGGGGTCACATCGCCGGGGACAGAGCAGCTGTTCCAGGAGTGCTTCGGCGATGCCGAGTGGAAGCCAGCGGATCGCCACATTGAAGACCTGGAAGCAGTGCTTACCTCGAGAGAGGTCGAGGTTGTGCGCACTGCCAACCTGATTGCAGCGGAGGGGATGCATTCGGCAAAGGAGGTCATCCGCTCAGGCCTGCGCGAGTGCGACGTAGCTGGTTTCGTCACAAAGGCCGCTCTAACCATGGGGCTCCGCCTCGAAACGGTGCGACGCGTCCTCGTTTTCCCTCACATCCTATCGGGCCCGAGAGCGGAGCACGCCTACCAATCCTACGGCATCACCACGGGACGGGAGATAGAGGCGGGAGACACCGTGCTGGTGCAGATGGAGGTGTACGTGGATGGTCTCTGGGCAGAGATTACACGCACTTTCCTGATCAGCAAGCCCAGCGCGGTCCAGAAAGACGCCTATGAAGCGTGCCTGGAAGCGATGGAGAAGGCTCGGGCGGCGGAGAGGTCCGGCGTGTCCGGGTCGGAAGTAGATAGGGCCGCTCGAATAACCCTGACGCGCCGCGGTTACGGCGACGCGTTTCGCCATGGGCTCGGCCACGGCGTCGGCTTCCAGGCGATTTCGCACGAGAGACAGCCGCGACTGCACCCAGTGTCCCCGGACATCCTGCGGAGCGGCATGGTCCACAACATGGAGCCGGCCATATACATGAACGGCTTCGGAATACGTATCAACAACGACATCCTGGTCACGGACACTGGGACTGAACAACTCACGCCGCTGGAGGCTGACCTTGATTGGGCGATTTGCGACGGTGAGGGCCCTACCCTCCGAAGAGTAGCTTAGACAGGTGCCAGCAGGGAGCAGACCAGTGGTCCGTCGCACTGATCCCGACAAACTGGAATCGACGCTTCTGCGGACGGCCCGGGCAGGAGCGTAGTAGGGGCGGCTCGCGAGCCGCCCCTACGCCTCCAAATTCTGGCCGGTCGCCTCCGCGCTACACTATCTGCCGCACCAGGTCACGCATCGCGGTCTCGGCTATAGTCATTCTCTCCGGCTGGCCCTTCAGCAAGGCCTCGGCGAAATGTTCGGCCTGCTTCCGAGTGATTATTGGCGGCAGCGGGGGCTCGTTGGGATCCACGACAGCTTCGACCAAGGCCGGTCCCCGGTGGTCCAGGGCCTGGCGCAAAGCCGCGGGCACATCCTTCGGGTCGTCCACGGAGACGCCCAGCACCGAACCCCTCAGCCACTTTGGCGAAATCGATGCGATGCAACTCCACCCCGTACTCAGGGTTGCCTTCCATCACCATCTGCTCCCACCTGATTTCGCCGAGAGCGTTGTTCTTGATCACGACTATCTTGATGGGGAGCTTGTGCTTGACACAGGCCGCCATCCCCCACTAAAGCCACAACCTGCCGGTTCGGATAGGCTATCTGCGCACCGATGGCGTAGGGAAGTCCCGGGGCCCGTGTCGCTGCAGACGATGGCATCGTCGGTCAGCAGCTTACCCATATCCCAGGAGGCCACCTGCGGCTTCATAGGCATGCTCTCCCGAGTGCCGCGCTCCTCCATCGGTTCCCCCCAGTCCTTCATCCCCTTCTGGGCAGTTTCGAGGAACGAGCGATCGTCCTTGCGCTGTACCATCCGGACCGTGGCATGGTTCACAAGGCAGGATAGATGGGGTTACGGTTTGCGAACCATGCTCACCGTCAAACCGCTCGCGGGTAGGCCTCGACCCAACTTCGCAAGATTTCGGCGACACTCCTCGCCTGGGCGACGCAGCCACCGGGCGTGTAGCGCTTCTCGGGATCGTAGAGCAGGATCTGGAGTGCGACGCCCCGCAGCCACTGGTGCCGGTGGTTCGAACCGCGCTGAGTTCGACAAGACCGCTCCCGGCATCGGCTCAGGTCGGGCTCACGGTAGGGACTGCTGTGGCCGTGTAGTGGACCCCCAGGTTCCACGCGAAGGCCACAACGACGACGATCAGGACCGCGACAGCTATCGGCGGGTCTGCATTGCTTCCCACGCCCCTGGCTAGCTCCTTCGTCGTCTCCAGCGCAGCGCGGCGGCCACGGCCGCACTCCCCAATATCAGGGCCGCGGCTGCCCGACCGGAGTGGCCACCGGCGACCTGAGGCTCGTGTCCGGACTCCGGGTAGCCTCCCGCCGTCCCCTTCGGCCCTTCCCTCATCGCCATCTGGATCACCTGCGCAAGGTGAAGGGCTCTGCGATCCGTCGTTTGGGCGATCTGCTCTCGACAGCTGAAGCCGTCGGTCACGATCAGCGTGTCCTTCTCTGCGTTCCTGACCACGGGCAGCAGAACCCTCTCCCCCACGGCGATGGAGACGTCGTAGTGGTCCTTTTCGAAGCCGAAGGACCCGGCCATGCCGCAGCAGCCGGAATCCGGGACCGTATAGTCTAGTCCCAGGTCGGACAGAACCTTCTCCTCGCCGTCCATTCCCATGACGGCCTTCTGGTGGCAGTGTCCGTGGACCACCGCTTTCCGCTCCAGCTTCGGGGGCTGGTAGCCAGCCTTCACGAGGAACTCTCCCAGGGTGTACACCTGCTGGCTGAGCTTCATCGCCCTCTCGTTTCCGTGGAAAAGGTTCGGCAGTTCGTCCCTGAACACCGCGACGCAGCTAGGCTCCAACCCAACGATCGGCACACCCGAATCGATCTCTGGCCCCAGCGTATCGAGAATTTGCTGAAGCAGCCTTCTCGCTAGCCCCAACATGCCAGAGTCGTACAGCGGTCGCCCGCAACACAAATGCTGCTTTGGCACATCCACGCGGTAGCCTGCCGCCTCCAGCACCTCGACGGCGGCCTCCGCTGCCGGCGGATTGAAGTGATTGTTGAAAGTGTCCGCCCACAAAATCACCCTGGGCGCGGTCCCGCTCGGCGGCACGTGAGACCGGAAGCGCTGCTTGAAGGTCTGAGAAGCGAAGGCCGGAATCTTGCGCTCCTGAGGCATTCCCGCCACCGCCTTGGCGATGCTGCTCAGGAGCGGAGTCTGGGTGAAGAAGTTGGCCAGCGCTGGCATCCGTTCGGCGATGTGCGCCCAATACATGATCAAGCCGAAGGCGTAGGCGCTCCGGGGTCGCAGGCGGCTGGAATAGTAGTGGGAGAGGAACTCGGCCTTGTAGGTGGCCATGTCCACGTTGACGGGGCAGTCCCCTTTGCAGCCCTTGCAGGCCAGGCAGAGGTCGAGAGCGTCCTTGACGTGCTCGTCTTTCCACAGGCCCTTGATCACCTCTCCCCGCAGCATCTCGAACAGGAGACGGGCCCTGCCTCGGGTGGAGTTCTTCTCCTCTCGGGTCACCATGAAGCTCGGGCACATGGTGCCACCGTCCAGGTGGCGGCATTTGCCGACGCCGACGCAGCGGGCGGTGGACTTCGCGAAGTCGCCGTCGTCCTCGGGGAAGTGGAAGTGGGTCTTGACCGACATGGGCTTATAGGCCGGGCCTTCACGCAGGTTCTCGTCCATCCGGTACGGCTCGATCACCTTGCCGGGGTTCATCTTCCAGCTGGGATCCCAAACTTCCTTGAAGTCCCGGAATGCCCCCATCAGCTCAGGCCCGAACATCTTGACCAGCAACTCGCCCCGCGACTGGCCGTCGCCGTGCTCGCCGGACAGGGAGCCGCCGAGACCCAGCACGAGGTCCGCGGCGTCGAACATGAACGAACGGAACTTCTCGACGCCCTCGGGTGTCTTGAGCTCGAAGTCGATGCGGGTGTGAACGCATCCCTGACCGAAGTGGCCGTAGAGCCCGGTCGCGTAGTTGTACTTCCCCAGCAGCTTCCTCAGTCCGCGCAGGTACTCTCCCAGCCTCTCCGGGGCTACGGACGCGTCCTCCCAGCCCTCGAAGGTCTCCCTCTTCCCCGGCGCGCTGGCCACCGCTCCCAGGCCGGACTCTCGGATGATCCATATCTTCCTTGCCTCGGCGGGATCGCTGAAGAGCTTCACATAGGGGGCGTGCTGGACCTTCTGCATGGCAGCCATGAACTCGCGGGCC
>JAJYKO010000633.1 GCA_021788565.1 Chloroflexota bacterium | reverse complement strand
GAAAGATGCGACGCATATAGTGGCGTTGAACCAGCAGTTCCACGAGACGATCGCCAAGGCCAGCCGGAACCGGTGGGTGCGAGATTTTCTAACCGGCATTCGGGCACACACGCGTCGCATCTACCGATCTTCGATCGATACCCCTGGTCGTGCGCCGAACTCCTTGGCGGAGCATCTGCTCATTCTAGAAGCGCTCAAGAAGGGCGACCTCGATTCGGCGGACGAGCTGGCGCGGAGGCACGTTCTGAAGGCTAGAGACGCGGCAGTCTCCTCAGGTTTGGCGTCCGACGACTAGAGCTCCCCATGCGCCGTTGCGACTGTCCCTCTTGCTGTCTCCGGTTAGGAATCCCTTGGTAACTCGCTCCCACTCACTATGTGCCGCTTGCTTACCACAAGAGACTCAAAGACCGAGGTGTCGCCTTCGGAGGCGACGCGCGCATCTCTCATCGTGACGAACTCGCTCCCCTGAAGGTTGAACAGTTCCGCGAGCCCTTCGCCCGCGGGCAGGAGAAGCATTCCTGTTAGCTGCGTGCCGTTCGACATGTGCAGGATAACGCGTGCGGTGTCACGGCCGCTGAGGTTAATACCAACCGAAGGGGAGTAGACACCCCGCCGCTCGAGGCTCATCTTCTAGTTCCTCCTCTATCTCAGAGCGCCAGCAGTAATATGACATAAAGTGCCCAAGGTCAAGCCATTCATGCAGGGATCCGGTTACGCGGAAGACCGTTGAGAATGGAGGCGCAACGGGTGTTTCGCCGGAAGGGGTGCGCTGTCAGGCTGCCAAAGGCGGCGGCCAGTAAGCGGTGTGAGGGTATCAGCGGCGAGTACAACTTTCAAGTTACACAATGTAAAGGTTGTTTCGAGCGCGCCGATGATGTAATATAGCGCCGTTCTGCAACTGAGTTGCGAAGCATGTCCAACATGGGAGCCCAACCTTGTGTACATCGACGGCGCAGATTGAAGGGATCAAGTTGAGCCGGTTAGATCGGGAAGTGGTAACCGTTGCTCTTAGGACCCGCGGGCTCAGGCTGACGACCCAGCGAGAGGCCGTGTGTGAAGCCGTCTTCAATTGCCCAGGGCATATTTGTGCCGAGCACATTCTGGCCAGCGCGTCGTCCGCCTACCCTACTTCGCGGATCAACAAGACCACCGTCTATCGCACCCTCGATCTGCTCATGGAGTTGGGCCTGGTCAGCGAGCACAAATGCGGGGATGGCCGAGCGCAGTACGAGCCGGCTTCGCGGGGCCGGCATAGCCACATGATCTGCAGAAAGTGCGGCACGCTGCTGGATCTGGAACCAGATATCGCAGGAAGCCTGAGGCGGGAACTTGACGCGCAGTATGGGTTTCGGGTCGAGTTGGAGAACTACCCGATTTTTGGGCTTTGCAGCTCGTGCCGCAGCTAATTTTTTTGTCGCGGCCCTGCAACTCAGTTGCAATGAGTGCTTGGCCTGGGAAGTGAGAGGAGAGGCCGATGCACATCCCTGATGGATACCTCAGCCCGGCCACTTGTGTAGCTGCGTACGGGGTGGCTCTGCCATTCTGGTACCAAGCCAGCAGACGTGTGAAGGACGTGCTCCGGAGCAAGGCCGCGCCATTCGTGGCGCTCTTCGCGGCCTTCAGCTTCACCGTCATGATGTTCAACGTTCCAATCCCTGGCGGCACCACGGCGCATGCCGTGGGTGGCACGCTCATCGCGGTGGTGCTCGGCCCCTGGGCAGCAGTTGTGTCGGTGTCTACCGCGCTGGTCATCCAGGCCATCTTCTTCGGAGACGGCGGGATCACGGCTATCGGTGCCAACTCCCTAAATATGGCGATTGCTTTGCCCCTTGTGGGCTACGCCGCGTACCGGATCCTGGCCGGGTCCGATCCCACCCCGAGAAGACGCACCATCGCGGCGGCCATCGGATCCTACGCGGGTATCAACGTAGCTGCGCTTCTCGCCGGTTTGGAGTTGGGCATCCAACCCCTGTTTTGGAGCGAGGGCGGGCGGGCGCTATACAATCCGTACGGGCTCGCGGTTACCCTTCCCGCTATGCTGGCGGCTCATCTGACCATCGCGGGCTTTGCCGAGGCAGCGGTGACAGGGCTCGCTGTCGCCTATCTGTTACGAACTCATCCCGAGTTGTTCACGCCTGAGGCTGCGCAAGGAATGGCGACCGTGGGGTTGGGCAAGTTGGGAGGAGTTCTGGTGGCGGTTCTCGGACTTATGGTGGTGTTGACGCCTCTGGGTCTCCTGGCTCCAGGGACCGCCGATTTCGAGTGGGGCGCCGCGGATCTGCGGGGCATGGTTGGTTACATGCCGGCCGGGCTGGCGCGCCTCGACCAGTTGTGGGGGCTGGCACCGCTGCGAGGCTATGGTTTGCCGGGGTCCGGAGAATCCTTCTGGGAGCTGGTTCCCGGTTATGTCCTTTCCGCGGTTGTTGGAGTAGCGTTGATCTTCGCCGTGGTCTACGCCGTACGAGTTGCCGTATCGCGGCGGGTGGTCCACCAGTGACTGATGTGGCCAGCCTAGAAATCGCTTCCGATGGCGGCAGGGCAGCCCGCAGCGGCCGGGACTTCGCCGCCAAGTCCATCTCTGGGATCACGGGGGCGCTGGAGCAGTCCGTCTTCGACCAGGAGACGGCCGCGTTGCCGGGGCTGCTCCAGGGAGTTGATGCGCGGCCCAAGGTTGTTGGCGTGCTCTTGGCGCTTCTCGCGACAGGGCTCGCTCATCACATCGCGGTGGTCCTGACAGTCTCCGCTGTCGTTCTGCTGCTGGCGAGGTTTTCTCTGCTGCCGCTAGCTTCGTTCATGCGCCGCGCCTGGCTGGGCATTCCCCTATTTGCTGCTGTCGTCGTGATACCATCTCTTTTTATGCTGCCCGGGTTACCAGTGGTGGTGTTGGAGCTCCCGCCCATCCGCCTCGCGATTACCGATAACGCGCTGGCCAGCGCGGCGCTCTTCGTGGCCCGGGTAGGGGCGTCGGTCTCCCTGGCGCTAGTGCTGGTCTCCACGACCCGATGGACGGAGCTTCTCCGGGCTCTGCGGGTGCTGAAGATGCCGGAGAGCATCGTCGTAGTACTGGGCATGACCTACAGGTACCTCTTCCTGTTCCTCCACGCCGCAAACAACCTGTTCTTAGCCAGGGCGAGCCGGACCGTCGGCTTCACGTCTGGGGCGGAGCAGCGGGGATGGGTAGCGGGCGCCGCGGCCACGCTGATGAACCGGTCCATGAAGATGAGCGGCGATGTGCTGATGGCTATGCAGGCAAGGGGGTTTGACGGAGAGGCGCGAACGGAGGCCGGCCACCGTATGCGTGACCAGGACTGGCTTTTCCTGGCGCTGGGGGTCGCTTTTGCAGCAGGGGTGGTTCTGCTGGACAGGGGATTGGGATGAGCGGCGAACCGGATGCGTTTCGACTGACCGGCATCTCTTACAGCTATCTGGGCCGGCATCCTGCCCTGGTGGACGTTGACCTGGCAGTGAGACAGGGCGAGCAGCTGGTGATTTTCGGCGCCAATGGGTGCGGCAAGTCAACGCTGCTCAAGGTCATGGATGGGCTGGTGCGGGCTGATAGAGGGCTGGTCGAAGCCTTTGGTGAGGACATCTCACGCGCCCCCGACGACCCCATGCTTGCGCGGCGGCTCCACCGGCGAGTCGGGATGGTCTTCCAGGATTCCGACGTCCAGCTTTTTTCACCAACCGTTTGGGACGATCTGGTCTTCGGTCCCCTGCAGATGGGCTGGACTGAGCAAGAGGTTCGGCGGCATGGCGAAAGGGCACTTCGGATGATGGAGATCAGCGAGCTCGCGCAGCGAGCTCCGTACGAGCTGTCCGAGGGGGAGAAGAAGCGGGCTGCCATCGCCACAGTGCTGGCCCTCGATCCCGAAGTGCTGCTGCTGGACGAGCCCACGGCCAGTCTGGATCCCAGGAGCAAGGCGCTACTATTGGAGTTGGTCACACGCCTCGGACAAGCGGGTAAGACAGTGGTCACGACCACACAGGAGCTGGAGGTCGCTCCGCTGATCGGAACGCGGGCTGTCGTCTTCGGCTATCGTGAGCGGCGGCCCATCGCGGAGGGGCCGATTGATCAGATCCTTGGCGATGAGAAATTGCTCGTGGAAGCCAACTTGATCCATCCGAATCTGCGATGGAGCAGGGTGTAGCTTGTCTCCCAGCACAACCGGGGCGCAGCGGCGAAGAACTCGCGCTTGCCACCCCGGTGTGTGGGCGTTATGTCCCTTGCGAGAGGTCACCTACGCATGGATGGGATAGCCTCCATGCATGCGGTTTGCGGCGACCATCGCGAGGTAGTTCTCGTACTTAGTGCCCGGCATCAAGGTGTTCCCAGAGC
>JAJYKO010000632.1 GCA_021788565.1 Chloroflexota bacterium | reverse complement strand
GAGGAGGGCGGCTTCACCGAGCGCCTCTACCGCTTGCGCTCACAGGCCCGCACCAGGCCGCCGGAGAACCACCGATGAACGCGGAGCAGCTCCTCGCCCACTTCGACCGCATCAGCGAAGCACCCGATGCCATCCCGCGCCTGCGCCGGTTCATCCTGGATCTTGCCGTTCGGGGGAAGCTGGTCGAGCAGGACCCGAACGACGAACCCGCGTCCGACCTGCTCAAGCGGATTCGGGCGGAAAAGGCGCGGCGCTTGAATCACAACAGACTTATGAGGGAGCAGGTGCTGTCTTTCGTTGATGGAGAGGGCTTGGCATTTGATGTTCCTGTGGGATGGGTGTGGACTGGGTGGAAATCAATCGCGCTGAAAAATTGGAGACATCGACCACAAAATGCCCGATACAGTAAGCGACGGCGTTCCTTACGTATCGCCCCGCGACTTCCTACCTGGCAACAGGATCGATTTCGATGGAGCAAAGCGTGTTTCACTTGATGACTTCGTCCGTCTGTCCACGAAGATGAAGCCCGAGGTCGGGGACTTGATCTATCCGCGCTATGGCACGATCGGCGAGAACCGATTGGTAGATGACCCGCGCGACTTCTTGGTCTCATACTCGTGTGCAGTGATAAAGGTGCTGAGCGGGTTGATTGATCCCAAGTACCAGTATGTGTTTTCCATCTCGACGTGCTGCAAGCAGCAAGCGACGGCGGCCGAGAACAAGACTACCCAGGCGAATGTGGGTATAGAGAGCATCAAGAACTTCGTTTTCCCCATTCCACCCCTTGCCGAGCAGCGCCGCATCGTCGCCAAAGTGGATGAACTGATGGCGCTGTGCGACCGGCTGGAGGCGCAACTTGGCACCGCACAGACTGAAAGCCGCCGCCTGCTCGAAGCCGTCCTCCACCACGCCCTGAACGGAGAGTAGGGTTGACGCATCCCGTTTGGCTCGACAAGATGCGCTTTGGTGCGTGGCCCCCAAGCCCCGAAGGGTATGGGGTGCGCCAAGGCCCGGAGCAAAGCGCAGGGAGCGCCAAGGCCTGAAAGGCCGATCTAGGCCAGCCCAGGGCGACGCCCTGGGAAAAGAGGCCCTCGATACCCGCAGCCCTGAAGGGGCGACCCAACCCCGCCCCTGCGCTAGGCCGCCCTTTCAGGGCTCCCCCTTTGTGTGGCGCCATTCCCTGGGCGTTGCCCAGGGCTGGCATAGGCCGCCCCTTCGGGGCTCCTTCCCAGCAGGTATGGGGGGATCCAGACTGCTGGCATGACGCTAGCATAGGCCGCCCCTTCGGGGCTTCCGTCTCGGTACGACCAATTTCTTGGAGCATGGCCCTGCGCTGGGATAGTCTGCCCCTGAACGGGGAGCCGCGATGGTTGCCACGGCTGGCAAGCGTCACGGCCGCGACGTGCCGCAAACTGGCTCCTCGGTGAGCCGTCTGGCGGAGGCGGAAGTCGTGCCCGCTGTCGGGGCCGCGAGCGGCGTGCACATATGTAGCGTGTTGAACCTGGTACGTCCTGTGCGTACCTGTGGCTGCGGAGGAAGGTGCCTGTAGAGAGGAAGAAATCGTCCCATGGAGAACGAATCAGCGAGCAAGCAGCGCGCCGTGTCGCGACTTGGCGGACTGGTGGCGAGGTTGTTGTTTTCCGGTGCAGCTCTTATCGGCGTCGTAGTGCTCGGCCGGCTATTCGGCTAGACCCGGGAAAGGCCAGGACACCTGGGTGTCCTGGCCTTTCTATGCGTCCTTGATGTCGAAGGATCTGCCTTTGGGTTGGCCGCGTGGCCGACAGGGCGGCTCGTCAGGAGACTCGCCCTCCCAGTTCCCTGATCCCCGTTAGAACACGGGCCTCGGCGCCAGGCCGGCCTTCTCCACGATCGCCCGCACCATCTCCTCCCAGCCCACGGCCATGATGTGGATGCCGTGAACGCCGGGGATCTGCTTCACCTGTTCTATGATCTCCAGGCAGATCTTTACGCCCTCCTCCTTCGGGTCCTGGGCGTTCTCCATCCTGGTCACCAGCTCGTTCGGCACCTCCAGTCCGGAGACGCCGTCCCTCATGTAGCGGGCCATGCCGGCGGACTTCATGGGGATCACGCCGGCCAGAATGTGGACCTGCTTGTCCAGTTCCCGCGCGGTTACCTGCTCCATCCAGGCGGCGAACTTCTCGACGTTGAATATGGCCTGGGTCTGGATAAAGCTGGCACCAGCCTTCGCCTTCTTGCCCAAACGGATGACACGGTACTCCACCGGATCACCGTACGGATTCTCGGCGGCCCCGATGAAGAGGGGAGCCTCTCCGGTGAAGGTGTCGCCGCTCTGGAACTTCTTCTCGTCTCGCATCTTGGCCAGGGTCTGCACCAGCTGGATGGAGTCGATGTCGTACACGTTCTTGGCCATGGGGTGGTTGCCGAACTTCTGGTGATCGCCGGAGAGCGCGAGGATGTTCTTGATACCGAACCCGACCGCCCCCAGGATGTCGCTCTGCATGGCGATCCGGTTCCGGTCACGGCAGACCATCTGCATCACCGGCTCAAGGCCCATCTGCTTGAGCAGGATGCAGCAGGCGAGGCTGGACATCCGGACGATGGCGGTCTGGTTGTCGGTGATGTTGATGGCGTCACAGGCGCCGCGCAGCACCTCGGCTTTCTTCTGGACCGCGGCCTGATTGGTACCCTTGGGCGGCCCGAGCTCCGCGGTTACCGCAAATTTCCCGCTTTCCAGAATCTGCTCAAGATTGCTTCCGGCTTTCATTGCCTCGCTTCCTCTCCGTCGATATGTGGACTGAGCGCTGAGTCGTAGGAGCCGCCTCCGGGCGGCGACAGATTCGCCAGCGGGAGCTGGCTCCTACGACTCAGTCCTCAACTAGGCCCGGCGAATTGTACATCACCAGCTGTCGGGGGGATAGAGCAGCCTAAGGTATTTTTAGCTTGTCTCCCACGTGGAGGACATGGCTCCTGTCGGTGAAGCCGTTGGCGGCCATGATAGCATCCACAGTGGTACCGTACTGCGCGGCTATCTTGTACAGGGTGTCTCCATGCCCAACGACGTATTCCCTGGTCCCGCCCGGGCCGGGTGTTGAGGTGCGGGTGGGGGTGGCGGCCGCCGCGGCAGCAGGTCCAGCGGGCGAAGCCGTGGCCGCAGTTGGAGCCGAAGCGGCCGAGGTGCCCGAAGTGGCACCAGGCGCAGCCGCGGATCCCGATGCTGTGGTGGTGGCGGGGACGACGGTCGTTTGGACCTGGGACTTGGCGGCAGCCTTATCGGCCGGTGCGGTCAGAGTGCCGATGGCGGTCCACGCACCGAAGGCGAGGATCGCAAGCACGCTCAGGAGAGCGAGCAGGGTTCCCCCGTGGGCCTGCTTCGGCTCTGGGATGTGAGGGTACGAATCCTCTGGTTCCGGCTGGGGCGCTGTGCGCCCTCTGGTGGAGGGAGTGGTGCGCCTAGGCATGGCGGGTGCTGAGTCCTGGACATTTAGTTCTGAGTTCTGAGTACGGAGTTCTGAGTGCTCGGTCCCCAGTTCTCTCGATGTATGCCGCGCCGCGGACCGCTGCTCGCCTCGAGCAACCTGGCCGCGTGTCAGCAGCATCATAATTGGCCGGGAGAGAAGGCGTCAAGTCCTTGACACCCGGCACGCACGCTCCTATTCTCCGCATCGCTCGGGTTGTGCATTCTTTTGTACGTCATCATGATGATTCTTCGTACTCTTCGGGGGAGTTTCAAATGAGCGAGAACGCAGCAGACCTCTATGTGCAGGCGCTGAACAAGAAGTTCACCGTGGTGGCCTGGGCTTCCTTCCTGGTAATGTGGGGTGTGACTCTCCTGGTGGAGCGCTTCGCGCAGGCCGACCTGCGCAATCTCCAGTACGTGTGCGTTGGGCTGATCTTGCTGGGGCTGAACGGGGCTCGTTTTGCCCGATCCATTCCAATAAGCCGGCTGACGCTGGTTGTGGGCTTGCTGGCGCTGCTCGGCGGTATCGTCCGGCAGTCCAGCGGTGAGCTAAGCGTGGTCTCCGCGGTAATCATCACAGCGGCCTCTCTACTCCTGACTTACGGAATCATGACTCGCCAGGGCGCGGGGAGCGGGTCGGCGTCGCGCAGCCAGCCTGGTGCGAGACGCCGGAACAGGTAATAGCACGAAACAGGATGCACAGGATAGGTAAGGATAGGTAGCGGGCGGCCCATCTCGGCTGTCCTTTGCACCCTGCGCATCGAGTTTGGTAACCCCCTCACTCCCTCACTCCCTCACTCCCTCACTCCCTCACCCCCTCTCCCACTCACTCCGTCCCCCCTCGATACCCGACTTTTAGCCAATATTGCCGAAAAAGGCGAAATCCGCCGGCCAGAACGG
>JAJYKO010000631.1 GCA_021788565.1 Chloroflexota bacterium | reverse complement strand
CCTCATCTTCATGGACGCCGATCTCCAGAACGATCCCGCGGACATTCCGCTTCTGCTGCAGGAGTTGGACAAAGGCCACGACGTCGTAAGCGGCTGGAGACGCAACCGCCAGGACGCGTTGATTTCCAGGAGAATTCCCTCCAACCTGGCCAACTGGCTAATCTCGCAGGTGACCGGTGTGCACCTGAAGGACTACGGGTGCACGCTGAAGGCTTACCGGAGGGAAGTCCTCGAGAACTTCCGCCTGTACGGCGAGATGCACCGATTCATCCCTGCCTACGCCTCCTGGGCGGGGGCGAGCATTACTGAAGTGCCGGTGAACCACCGGCCGCGTCGCGCCGGCAAGTCGAAATATGGCCTGTCCCGCATACTCAAGGTCATGCTGGACCTGATCACGGTCAAGTTTCTCGGGACGTACGCGACGAAGCCTATCTACGTCTTCGGCACCGTCGGCGCCCTGGCTATGGCAGCCGGAGTGCTGTCCGGGTTGATCGTGCTCTATCAGAAGCTGATCGACGGGGTGTACGCCTACCGCAATCCGGTTCTTCTTCTAGGCGTCTTCCTTTTCGTGCTGGGCATGCAGTTCGTCATGCTCGGGCTGCTGGCCGAACTAATCATGCGTACCTATCACGAGTCCCAGAACAAGGCCACTTACGTGGTGAGGCGAATCCTGAAGGGCCACCCAACCACGGGGGCCGGGCCCCACGACCCGGAGCGGACCGAGGCGCCGATCCATCAGGGCTAGACGGACACGCGCCGTCCACCATCTCATTTCAGCCGGACTCAACAGGAGAACAGCACGCCTTGTGTGGCATTTGCGGCCTCGCGCACAGCGACCCGTCTGCGCCGATTGACCCCGCGGAGGTTCGGTCCATGGCTCGCGCCATGGCTCACCGCGGGCCCGACGACGAGGGTATAGTCAGTCTCCCCGGGGTCGGCCTGGGGTCCCGACGTCTTTCCATCATCGACGTCGAAGGTGGGCACCAGCCCATCGCCAGCGAGGACGAGAGCGTCTGGGTGGTCCTCAACGGCGAGATCTACAACTACCGTGAGCTCAGAGCTGAGCTCGAGAGCCGAGGCCATCGTTTCCGCACGCACAGCGATACTGAGGTGCTGGTGCACCTGTACGAGGAGGCCGGCGAGGACTTCGTCCAGCGGCTGAACGGCATGTTCGCGTTCGCCATTTGGGACGTGAGGGCTCGGAAGCTGCTCCTGGCGCGCGACCGAAGTGGGATAAAGCCCCTTTTCTACACCGTGGTCGACGGGACCCTGGCATTTGGCTCCGAGCTTCGCACCATCATCGCCTGGCCGAGGCTCGAACCGACGCTCGATCCCACAGCCCTCGCTCAGTACCTGCTCTTCGAGTACGTACCTCAGCCGCTGACGATCCTCCGCGACGTTCGCAAGCTTCCGCCCGCTTCCGTACTCAGCTTCAGTTCCGGCAGTCTCTCGATACGGCCCTACTGGGAAGTGACCCTCGAGCAGAGCGAGACAGGGAGTGTGCCCTCAGAAAGAGAGGCCGCGGAGCTTCTAAAGGAGAGGCTCAGAGAGGCGGTTCGCCTCGAACTTGTGTCGGACGTCCCCCTGGGCGTGTTCCTCAGTGGGGGCATCGACTCGTCGGCCCTCGCCTTTGCTATGAGCCAGGAGGCCCCCGGCCAGGTAGAGAGCTTCGCGATAGGCTTCGAAAACAGGTCATTCGACGAGTCGCGCTACGCGCGGCTGGTAGCGAAGCATCTCGGCACCAACCACCACGAGATGACTTTCACTTCGAGAGAGCTACTCGATCTCGTGCCGAGGTTGCCGGACCTCGTGGACGAGCCGCTTGGAGACTCGTCGGTTCTGCCAACGCACTTGCTGTCCAGTTTCGCCCGGCAGCACGTCAAGGTAGCGCTCGGGGGAGATGGCGGCGACGAACTGTTCGCTGGATATTCGACCCTGCAGGCGCATCGTCTGAGCGGTTACTACAACTTGCTGCCGCAGCTGTTTCGTCAGCGTCTCGTGGAACCTGTGGTTCGTCGCCTCCCGGTGTCGATGAACAACCTCAGCTTCGATTACAGGGCCAAGCGCTTCGTCGCGTCGGCCGCGCTTCCCGCGGGTGAACGCCACCAGAGATGGCTGGGGTCCTTCCTGCCTGAGGATCTCCCTGACCTTCTAGGAGAGGGCGCATCTGGCTGGCAAAGTCCTCTGGAACCGATGCATCGCCACACGAGTGCGTGCAGCGCCAGGGACCCCCTGAACCAGATACTCCACCTCGACATGAAGATGTACCTGGAGGGCGACATCCTGCCCAAAGTGGACAGGGCCTCCATGGCCTGCTCATTGGAGGCTCGAGTACCGCTGTTGAACAACGTCCTGGTGGATTATGTGACTCATCTTCCAGTTGGCCTGAAGCTGCACGGCTTCACCCGCAAGTGGCTGCTGCGCAAGGCGCTGGAGGGTGCCCTTCCGGACGAGATTCTTCGACGGCCTAAGAAGGGCTTCAATATTCCTGTCGCTCTCTGGCTTCGCTCCGACCTGCGCGAGATGATGCTGGACACGCTGTCTCCGTCACGGCTGCGGCAAAACGGCTGGTTGAGCGAGCGGGCAGTTCAGAACCTAATCAGCGACCACCTGGCCGGACGCGGGGACAACCGCAAGCAGATATGGACGCTGCTGGTATTCAGCCTGTGGGCGGACAAGTACCTGTCCCCGTCGCGTTGGCGTGCGGAGGCGCGGCCGTCCACCGTGTCACACTTACAGCGTTAGAGGAGCATTCGTGAAACCACGTTTAGTAGAGCTCCTGTCGTGTCCGGGCTGTGGCGGCAGTCTGACGTGTCACGCAGAGGAGCAACGACACACCGAGATTGTTTCCGGGGAGCTGCGCTGCTCAGGGTGCGGGGCCTCCTACCCGATAGTTCGCGGGATACCGCGCTTCGTTCCAGGGGCGGTCAGCGACCCGCAGCGGCGCACTTCGGATGCGTTCGGCTGGGAGTGGCAGAAGTTCCCTGAGCTGGATGCGCCGGCCGAGGAGCAGTTCCTGGACTGGATCTACCCCATCCCTCGCGAATACTTCGCCGGAAGGACGGTCCTTGACGCCGGTTGCGGCCAGGGGCGGTGGGCCGAGCAGGCGTCGCTGTTCGGCGCCAATGACGTGGTCGGCGCGGACATCAGCGAGGCGGTCGAAGCTGCACAGATCAAGGCAGAACGATTACCGAACATGCACGTGATCCAGGCCGACATCTATCATCTGCCCTTTGCCCGGCCGTTCGAGTTCGCCTTTTCCATCGGTGTCCTGCACCATCTGCCGGATCCCGAGGCCGGCTTTCACTCCGTCGCCGGGCACCTGCGGCCGGGCGGCGCCATACACGCGTGGGTGTACGGCCGCGAGAACAACGGCTGGCTGGTACACATCGGCAATCCGGTTCGGGAGAAGCTCTCCTCCCGTCTCCCCAAGCCTGTGCTTTACTGGCTGTCGTTTGGTGTGGCAGCAGCCATGCATCCGGTCCTGAAGGCCCTCTATCTAAGCAAGAACAGGGGGGCAGCCGCGGGCAAGGGACCGGGTTCGCGCCTTCCCTATTACGGCTACCTCAGCTGGCTAGCTCAGTTCAGCCTTCAACACAACCACCACGTGGTGTTCGACCACATGGTGGCCCCGACCGCGTTCTACATTCGGCAGGGGGAGTTCAAGGCATGGTTCGGGAGGGCGGGTCTGCAGAACGTCCGCATCTCCTGGCGAAACCAGAACAGCTGGCGCGGGTACGGGGAAGTTCCCGCCAAGCAGCCTTGATTAATGGCTCCACCTGATTTGGACAAAGCAGCCCCTCTAGCGAGCCCGGTTGAGGCTCTCTTAAGATTCTTTAGGGTGAAGCGCACGTGATCGGCGGCTACCGCAGATCCACCACATGACCCAGAAGAATGGTTCCAGATAAGTAGATGAGGATAGAATATACCGTGAGCCGCGACACGAGGCCGACGGGAACGCGCTGGATGCCCAGGGCCGTCGCCACGAGCAGGGGCACCGTTATGTCGAGCGTGTAGCGAGGTCCGAACTCCACCCACCCCGTACCCATCAAGAGGAGGGCAGGAGTGAGGCCGGCCACACAGGACACCACAAGGGCGAAGCCATGGGACCGCCACGAACGCACCATACCCCAGACGGCGAATGAGAAAACCGGACTCATCAGGAAGAGGCTGCCGCCCATCCACAAATCTGGGGCTGTACGATCGCCGAGGAACGCGGCGTAAGGGAAGGCGAGAAAATAGTAGTAAAGGTTGGTCGGCAAATAGTGGACGTTGAACGCCCCATAGCGCGCAAAGTCTGGCCTGAACAACTGTGACATGTTGTGATAGTCGAGCCCGACGTTCATGGGGTTGC
>JAJYKO010000630.1 GCA_021788565.1 Chloroflexota bacterium | reverse complement strand
GATAGAGATGGACAAGTATGTCTTCGACAGAGCTGAGGGCTTCACCCGGCTCCGTTCGCTGGCCGGTCTGGTGGCCCTTACCCGCGAGCTTCGCTCCCGATCCTTCGATGCCGTGGTTCTACTTCACCACCTTGTGACCACCGCGGGCGTTGCCAAATATGCTCTCCTCACGCTAGCCACGGGCGCAAGCACTCGCGCAGGTCTTGATGACGGACGTGGTGGCTTCCTGAACCTTCGTTACCCGGATCAGGGGTTCGGTGCCATCCACGAGGCGGAATACTGGCTGGGAGTTGTTGGACTGCTCGACGCCGTGCAAACGAACGCACAGATCAAGATCGGATGGGGTGACGAAGAGGAGCAGTACGCCGCGGAGGCGTGGCGGCTGATGGGTTTGGGACCCGAAACCGGCGTGGTGGCGATCCACCCCGGAACGGGGAGCTACAGCCCCGCGCGACGCTGGTATCCGGAGAGGTTCTCCACGGTGGGAGCCGCCCTGCTCCAGGATCGACTTGTGCCCCTGGTTGTGGCTGGACCAGGAGAAGAGACCCTCGCCCGCCAGGTTGCGGATGGGATATCACCCGGAACCATGCTGCTTAGCGGAACGCCTACCCCCAGGCATCTCGCGGCGGTCTTGGCGCGTTGCCGGTTGTTCGTTGGTAACGACAGTGGAGTCATGCATGTGGCCTCCGCTGTGGGGCTGCCGGTGGTGGCAGTGTTCGGGCCCTCCAACCATCGTGCATGGGGACCGTATGATCCCGATGGCTCTCGTACCCGGATCGTCCGCCTGGACCTTCCCTGCAGCCCCTGCCTCTATCGCGGCCACTCTCTCGGCCTTCGCAACGGATGTGGTGATCTTCAGTGCCTTCGACAGGTCAGCTCCGAAGCCGTCCTCACCGCGGCTCGGGAACTGCTTTCGAAGCGGACGGACTAGCATTCGGTTGCGACGGGCCTGGATTGTCTGTTGCACTGCGAGCCTGGGCCGGGGCCGATGGGCGTGAAAAGTGCTAAACTGGCCGGGGTGAGGTAAACAAGTTGACGGTAGAGAGCAACAAGAGCTCCGTGCTGCACTGCGCCAACCATCCGAGCGTCGAGACCGCCCTCAGATGCAGCCGGTGCGGGAAGCCGATTTGCGTCCGTTGCGTCGTCCAAACGCCCGTGGGAGGCCGTTGCCGGGAATGCGCCAATGTCAGGAGGGCCCCGATATTCCTGGTAAGCCCTGGTCGATACGCGAGGGCAGTGGCGTACGGGCTTGCCGCGGCGGTGGTTGGCGGTTTCATCTGGGCGTCGATGGGTGGCTTCTTCGGCCTCTCCTATCTCTTACTCATGCTTCTGGGCTACGTGGTTGGTGAAGCCGTCAGTCGAGGGGCTAGTGGTCGTGTCTCTCGAGGCCTGATGGTCGTGGCTGGCGCTTGTACCGTGTTGGCCGCCGTGCTCGGCCGTGCCGGCGTTGTTTTCGCGAGCTTCCCCGCTGCGCTGCCGATGAACGTTCGGTTGCAGGCAGCTGCTGGCATTGGGGTACAGAGCATACTCGGAATCACCACATTACTCTTTCTCGCTCTGGCCGTGATTGTTGCTGTGAGTCGCGTACGATGAGGGCCCTTCTTCGGAGGACGCTTGAACAGGGATGAGCTCCTAGAGATTCTTCCCCGCCTGAAGGGCAAGCGTGTCATAGTGGTGGGGGATCTTTTCCTGGATGAGTACCTCGTTGGCCGGCCCGCGAGGATCTCCAGAGAGGCACCTGTTCTGGTGCTTGAGTACGAAAAGAGATTTTGCCTCCCTGGAGGAGGGACCAATCCGGCCCGCAGTCTTCAGGCTCTCAATTCCGAAGCGGTCCTGGTAGGCGTTGTCGGAGACGACCCAAACGGCGTGGAACTGCGCGAGTTGCTGAGCTCCTCAGGAATTCGAACAGATGGCGTGATCGTGGACCCGTCCCGTCCCACCGTTACCAAAACCCGCATCCTTGCCCAGGACGGGAACATCATTCGGCAGCAGGTGGTGCGGCTGGACAGGTTCTCGCGCAGCTCTCTGGATAGCAGTGTGGTCGGCAAGCTGGTCGATTACCTCGAGGGCAGCGTCGAGATCGCTGACGCGATCCTGTTGTCTGACTACAAGAGCGGTGTGATCACGCCGGAGGTGATCGCTGCCTGCGGCGATCTGGCACGTCGCCACAAGAAGCTGCTCACAGTCGATTCCCAGGGCGACCTACTCCGCTTCAAAGAGTTCGGGCTCGTGAAGTCCAACCAATCGGAGGCCGAAGCTACCCTGGGCAGGGTCCTCGACTCGGAGGAATCCTTCAGGTCCGCCTGCCAGCAGATTCTCGGAGAGCTTGGTGCTCGCATCGTAGTCATCACGAGGGGCGGAAACGGAATGTCCATGATGGTGTCAGGGGGCGCCTACGTGCATATTCCAGTCGTGAACCGAAGCGAAGTGTTCGATGTGACTGGTGCTGGGGACACTGCGATCGCGGTGCTAACGGTGGCGCTGGCGGCTGGAGCGCGTCCCATGGTGGCCGCTCATCTCGCCAATTACGCGGCAGGCCTGGTAGTTCGGAAGATAGGAAACGCGACCGCAAGTGTGGACGAAATGCGGGAGACTATCGCGAGCTCGCAGTTCCCTCGGGTGGATCCGGAGCAGGACTCACTGAAATAGCCCCTGCTCATGTTGTCTGACCTACCTCCTCTGCCTCAAGGTTCCCATCGTCGTCAGCCTCAGTGTAGGCGTGGCCGCTTTTCCCGTTACGTCTCGCGGCTGCCTCCAGGCGCCAGCAGTGGTTGGGACTGTGCAGGCATCGTTGCTGTTCTTCATCCGTGATCGGTGGCGTGTCCAGGAGGCAGATAATCTGGTACAACAGCTGTCCACCAGGAGAATTGGGCTCTGACTCGCACGACCAG
Organism: Chloroflexota bacterium; assembly: GCA_021788565.1. The sequence continues at coordinate 1,470 of JAJYKO010000630.1, read as the reverse complement.
TTCTCGCGGTAGAAGCGGCACGCGCCCCTGTGGCGGCGGTAATTCAGGTTGTCCTTAACTGGCGTAGCTTGGTTTTCCTGCTGCTGGGTAATCTGAGGACTCCTATAATCAGCTTGCTGGAATTGTAACACTGGAGAGCGAATTGTCGAAAGGAGTCACCACGACCATCCAAAATAGATTTGGAAGTCATCGAACTTGCCGGTGTATTCTTCCCACTCCACCTGGACGTCATCGACCCGGGCCCTGCTTGGGCCCCTGTGACACCACTGAACGAGCTGCCGCACATCCATGTCTTCGCCCTCGAATACCGCTTCCACCCGGCCGTCCGGGAGGTTGCGGACCCAGCCTGATACCCAATGTGTCTCCGCTTCGCGCCGGGTGGACTCGCGGAAGACCACTCCCTGGACCCTGCCGGATATCTTGACGTGAGCTCGAACGGAGGTCATCTCTGCCATGTCTCCAAGCCCTGGAAAACCATGGTAGGATTTGTCCCGCTCGCCGTCAACCATCGTCGCATCGGCGTCTGGCACTGGGGATGCGAATTACGACAGGCTGCTTCAAACGTGGTGGCAATCTATTTGCTCGTTTAGGGATCAAATGCTGAAAGATATTGCGCGCATAGCTCGATTTTTCCCCGCTTCCCTCGCAGGCGCTGGGATCGGTCTCGCTGCATTAGACGCTATCGCGATCGAACCGAATCTGGTGCGAGTCCGGCGCGTTATGGTGCCCGCGACCTGCCGCGGCGCACAGATCGCGGGATTAAAGTTGGCCCATATCTCAGATCTTCATATCATGGGTAGGGGATGGCGCCGTGGCACTGTCGCCCGTGCCATTGAGGCATGCAACCTTGCCGACGTCGACCTTGTTGCGATTACCGGTGATTTCATAGGCAGCGGAGACGGGGCGCACGTCGCGGTGGAGATGCTTTCTGCGCTGAGAGCCGATATCCCGAGGGTGGCTGTGCTCGGTAACCACGACCATGTTCACGGCAGGCGCTACGAGAACATGCTTCTGGACGGCTTGCGTCGGTTGGGAATCGTGGTCCTCGAGAACGAGGCGGTGACCTTGAGGCTCCCGCAGGGACCGGCTTGGGTCGCGGGGGTTGATGACGGCTATACACTTCGGGACGACCTGCGTGCTGCACTTCGCAGTCTGGACTCGGACGATTATCCGAGGATACTCCTCACCCACTATCCGGAGGTGGCTGAACAGCTTCGTCCTGGTCAGGTCCAGCTCAGCTTGGCGGGCCATTCCCACGCTGGACAGATTGGGATACCGATTTTGGCCACCATGATGTACAACGCCCATGCCAGGACCAAGTATGGCAAGGGGCTCTTCATGGTGAACGGAAATCCGCTGTATGTGAGCGCTGGCGTGGGCATGTCCGGCATCCCGATGCGCTTCCGGAATGTCCCGGAAGTGGTGCTGATCAACTTTGTGGCCGCCCGTTCTCCCGGCTCGCTCACCACA
>JAJYKO010000629.1 GCA_021788565.1 Chloroflexota bacterium | reverse complement strand
CCAAAGGACACGTGGAAGAGGGAGAAACCCTTGAACAAACGGCCCTTCGCGAAGTGGCCGAGGAGGTGGGTGTAGAGGCTGAGATCGTCGCCGATTTGGGAGAGATCTCATTTCCGTATGAGGGCGACAAGGTTCAGGTCGTCTTCTACTTGATGCGCGCGACCCGTCTCCTCCCCGACTGGCAGGCTCACCTCGAGACGGATACGGCCCTGGTGCCGTGGCACGACGCCTCGGCCATCCTCAGCTTCGAGAACTACCGTCAGCTCTGGGCGAGGGCCGATCGCCTCCTCCATAGGAACCAAGAGCCGTAAGGCGGGGTCTTGTGCCCCGCCGCAAGGTGGTGGATGACGACCGGGCGGCAGGGCATGAAACCCTGCCCTACTTCGGGAATGATGCACCAAGAGCCGTCCTGAAGAAGTCCGTCACCTTCTCCGTGTATCCCTCGAGGTCGATTTCCCTCGCCTGAACGTGGTCCGCCCCCGACACCGCCCAGATCTCCTTTGGCTCCCCGGCCGCCTTGTACAACCGGTAGGCATCTCTGAGAGGGACCAACCTATCGGCGGTCCCATGAATGATCAGCAGTGGCCGGGGGGAGATACTCGCAACTGCGGCCAGAGGGCGAATGGCCTCGGCCTTCACCCCAACGAGCTTCTCGGCGAACCAGAGGGACATAGAGGCAAACGGAAAGGACGGTAGACCCCAGATAACCCTGTAGCCGTTGGCAACGACCTCCCTCAGACTAGCGAAGGAGCTATCGGCAACCACGGCTCCTATCTCCTGTACCTCGGCGGCCGTGAGAATGGAGACGGCTGCACCCATGGAGAAACCCACGACGCCGACTCGACTGCCCATCACCTCCGGTCGGGTCAGCATATAGCGAACGGCTCCCTCCAGATCGAGGATTTCCAGCAGCCCGCACGACGTCCATCTCCCCTCGCTCTCTCCATGGGCCCGGAAGTCGAAGAGCAGGACGGGAAAACCCCTGGAGCGCAGGGCCATCGCCAGGGACAACATCTCGCGCCTGCCCGTCTGGAAGCCGTGACACAGAACGATCCCGACTCCACGGGATGTGGCCGGCAAGAACCAGCCCGAGAGGTTGAGCCCGTCGGTGCTGGCAAAGCGTACCGGTTCGTAGGCGCCATCCGGCGGCACTTGACTCCCGAAGGAACGGCTCGGTTTGGCCGACCTGTAGCCCATGTACGCTGAGATCGCGGTGATGGCCGCGCCGCACCCTCCGGCGGCCAGGGCGACCGCGCCGGCGACGCGTCGCCAGGGTGTCCTGCCGTCAGCAGCCGCCTGAATCTGATCGAGGTCAGTCGTCATGGTGTGTACGTTCTCCTGTAAGCGTGCACTCTCCGCCACAGGCAGCGATTGTGCCACGAGCCGCATCGTATCACGTCCACGGCGGCAGGGCACAAGACCCTGCCCTACTCACCTGATCCCCTCTTCCACTCGCCCGCCGGGCTCGGTCCCGGTCTTGCTCTTGCTATCGGCAGGGGCTTGCTCTATGATCGGTGCCCCGAGCAGTTCCCCGGAGTGATGATCCATGCGTCTTCGCCTGGCGGCGGCCGTTGCGGCCGGACAACTTGCTGCCGTACTGAGCCGTCGCCTCCACGTTGGAGGAGGCACGACGGCACCCGGCCATGTTATCCGAATGCTGGACCCAAACGCCATCTCCGAAATCGCGTCCCACCTCTCTCACGGATGCATCGTGGTCACGGGCACCAACGGGAAGACAACTACCACCAGAATGATCTCTACGATCCTGCGCAAAGCGGGATTAAGGGTTATGCATAACCGCTCCGGCGCCAATCTGCTCACGGGGATCACGGCCACCCTCGTGAACCAGTCCACCCTGTGGGGCAGCCCCAGAACCGACGTCGGGCTATTCGAGGTTGACGAGGCCGCCTTTCCAGAGGCCGTGAAGAAACTCCAGCCGCGCCTGTGCATCATAACTAACCTCTTCCGCGACCAGTTGGACCGCTACGGCGAGGTCGACTACCTGGCATCCCTCTGGAAGCGGACCCTCGCCGGGTTGCCTCCATCCTCGACAGTGCTGCTCAACGCCGACGACCCCCGGGTTGCCGCCCTGGGAGACGGCCTTGCCGCGCAGGTCCTCTACTTCGGGGTCGAGGATCCTTCCCTGGGCACGACGACCGTGCCCCACGCTGCCGACTCGAGGTTCTGCCTCAGGTGTGGCACGCCTTACGATTACCAGACGGTCTACTACAGCCACGTTGGGCACTACACGTGCCCCTCGTGTGGCCTTTCGCGGCCCGAGCCGCAGCTTCGAGTCATGAGGGCCGAATTACAGGGCATCGAGGGAAGCCGGCTGGAGATAGAGGGACCGCTGGGGAACCAGGAACTGAGGGTTCGCGTCCCCGGTCTCTACAACGTCTACAACGCCCTGGCGGCAACTGGCGCCGGCGTAGCTATGGGCCTGGACGCGGCGAAAATCCGCGCGGGCATCGGCGAGTTCTCCGCGGCCTTCGGCAGGGTCGAGCGCGTCAACCTTTACGGAAAGGAGCTGTTCCTTGCTCTCGTCAAGAATCCTGTGGGCTTCAACGAGGTGCTGTCCACTATACTGATGGAACCCGGCGAGAGACACGTAATGATCGTCATCAACGACAGGTTCGCCGACGGCACCGACGTTTCGTGGCTATGGGACGTGGACTTCGAGATGCTCGCGGACAGGGTTGCCTTCGCCACCGTGTCGGGTCTTCGGGCCGAGGATATGGCCGTGCGACTCAAGTACGCGGGCGTGAACCCCGAACTGATCCTATTCGAGGGAGATACCTCGAGGGCGCTGGAGCGAGCCCTGGATAGAACGCCCGAGGGTGGTACCCTTTACCTGCTGCCCACCTACACGGCCATGCTGGACGTGAGGGGAAGCCTGGCAGCTGCCGGCCACATCGCACCGTTCTGGGAAGACTGATGAGACGGGGTGAGGGGGACTTGGAGTGCGCGTGCGTCAGCACCGCTTTCGTCCCGATCGTTGGAGCGAGGCGCGTCCGCGCCGTTCCCCGGGAACGGCAGCCGTCCCTGCCCCCGGCGGTAGCGTTGAAGGACGGCGCTGACGCGCCGCACTCCAAGATCAGGCATCCCGGCACCTGATACCTGACACTCGAGGGGGCAAACTATCAAACTTACGATCTGCCATCTGTACCCGGACCTGATGAACATATACGGCGATCGGGGGAACATCATCTCCCTCACTCAGCGTGCGCGCTGGCGGGGCATCGAGATCGATCTGATCCCCGTGACCCTCGGGGCCGAGCTGGATGCAGGAAGCTGCGATCTGCTTTTCTTCGGCGGCGGCCAGGACAAGGAGCAGTTCCTCGTCGCGGAGGACTTCCGCGACGTGCAGGCACCGCATGTCCACCAGTTCGTCGAGGACGGCGGCGTGCTGCTCAGCATCTGCGGGGGCTACCAGCTTCTTGGCAGATATTTCCGCACCCACACGGGTGAGACGCTCGAGGGGATAGGAGTCTTCGACGCCTGGACAGTTGCCGGCGACAGGCGATGCATCGGTAACGTGATCGTCGAGACGGAATTCAGCGGCATACGGCGCACCCTCGTCGGGTTCGAGAACCACAGTGGCAAAACCTACCTCGGGACCGGCTGCAAACCGATAGGAAGGAGCCTGGTAGGGTTCGGCAACAACGGTGAGGATCGTAGTGAGGGAGCGATATACAGGAATGCGTTCGGGTGCTACCTGCACGGGTCCCTCCTGCCCAAGAACCCCTGGCTCACCGACTACCTGCTGCTCGCCGCCCTTCGCCGTCGCTACGGCCCCAGCGTGGAGCTGGCACCGCTGGACGATACGCTGGAGGAGCGTGCCCACGAGGCGGTCATTGCGCGCATCCGGAAGCTCGGCAAGATCGATAGCGGTGTAGTCTAAACCAAAGGCAGGATGAAACCCGCGGGGTCTCGGGGATCACGGCGCGCCAGTTCAGGATCACGGGCCAAAGACCCCGCGGGTTTGGTCGCCGCTTTACTTTAGGGGCCGGGAATCGGGGAACAGGAGTCAGGAGACAGGGAGCGAGGAAGGGGAACGAAGGCAAGTGCCAGACAGAAAGAGACGGCGCAGAACTGAGGGGGCGGGCGTGGCGCCTGCTCAGGGCGATTCAGCGGTAGCCTCACTACCCGGAACCCAGAACTCAGAACTGAGAACCCAGAACCGCCCCCCGACCCCCGACTCCAGTATCCCGCGGGGCGGGCGCAGCCTCGCCCTTGGCGCCATAATCTTGATGGCTGGATACGTCGCGAGCCGGTTGCTCGGGTTGGTCCGCACCATGGTCATCAGCAACCAGTTCGGAGCGAGCCACGACTACGAGGCCTATCTGGCCGCCATCCGACTCTCCGATA
>JAJYKO010000628.1 GCA_021788565.1 Chloroflexota bacterium | reverse complement strand
GGGGCGTAGCGTTCCGTCAGCAGCGTCATGCGAGCACGCTCCTCCCTTGGCCAAGCAGCGTCCGAAGGAGATCATCGGTGTTCAAGCATACAACCTTTTTGGTTTCGGCTTTGCCGAGTTAGGTAGTCAGCAATGGCTTTCTCGGTGACGAACCAGTCCGTGTCATTCGGCGCGCATCGATCTTGCCCGTTCTTGCCAGAAGACGTAGGTGGGAATGGCTCAGTCCACTCTTGGCCGCTGCCACCTTGAGAGAGATTAGCGACTCTCCTTCCAACAGCCCTCGGCCCCAGGAAGGGTAGATGTATCATAGTGGGGAGTGTGTCCAATGAAACGGGGCGCACGCACATCGTCCCTCTGCGGGTCATGGAAGATCCATGCTCGCCAAGGCGACAGAATGCTTTGCGACGGTTGGAACCGTGGGCTACAATGCTGGACTATGAGGTACTCGCAGTGGGACGCAATAATCGGACACGGCCGCTGTTGCAGCGTATTCGAGATATCCAGAACCCCTGGGCCATCGAATACGTAGAGCAACTCACGAACTGGCTGGCCTTGGAAGCTGATCCGGAAAGATCGCGGCTCTCCGACGAGCTTGAGTCCAGTGATCTGGGAACATTCCACTCCGCAGCTCTTGAACTGTTCCTGACTGGGTACTTTCGACGGCGTGGGTGGTTGGCGGAGCGTCATCCACTTATTGCACAGTCGGCCAAGGCTCCGGACTTTGGAGTTAGACATGACGGTGGAGATTTCTACGCCGAAGCCGTTGTTGGACAGGATCCCCCCAAGAAGAGCGCACAGCGGCAAGTGATGCTCGCACTGCGGGACGAGCTTGACGAGGTTGAGGGTCCGTTCGACGTGAGCATCACTCCGACCGGCCCCTGGGATGGGCGGTTCTCGCGGTCACGGGTCCGCACATTCTTGGAGCAGCAGTTGCGCCTGCTGGAGGGCAAGCCGGACATCAGAACAGCAACGGTTGATTACACGCTCGACCCTCACCTTCCACTGCAATTCGACATCTTCCGCGGTGACACGGTCGGCCCAGTGGTGGCGGCTTGGTGGACCGGCGACAATATGCCTGCCACGGTGACGACCCACGAGACACTATACGACCGGGTCCGCAGGAAGGCATCGCGCTACGGCAAGCTAGACCGGCCTTATGTGGTATTTGTGCGCCTGGAGACGGATTTCCCAGTATTCTGGTTCGCCATCGAGAGGGCGTTGTACGGATCCATCACTGCCAACTTCCGCCGAGTTGAGGATGGTGGAACCGAGTTCGTGGGCCGAACACAGGGCCGAGACGGGGTATTTTCTGGGCATGACCGCGCCGGACGTCCCATCCATACTCGGTTGAGCGCTGTGGGGATCTACCATCACTTCACCGACTGGGTAGCGATCAACCGGCACGAGCTCGCCATCTACCATAATCCCTGGGCCGCACTGCCCCTCGAACCAGGCGTTTTCTCTGATCTGCCTCAGCTAATCTCGACCAGAACGGCGAGTGCTTTCGTACGCCGCGAATGGGTTGGCGAGCCCCCCGAGTGGGCTGTCGAGGAACGACGTCTTCAAGGGTGAGGGAGCAGCGACGGCACGGCGAAGTCCTTACCGGTACCTTGGGGTGCCAGGCGATACCTACTCGTGTTTGTACGCCGCCAGACTAATCCTGACCGGCGGCGGTGAGTTCAGTCCGCACGATGAGCAAGTCGGTCCGACAGCGGCGACGCTGGTGACGAAGGGTGAACTGCAGCCTGGGGAAAACGGGAATCACTGCTTCATCTTGTGGGACTGGATTCTCCCAATGACTATCGTTCCCAGTGGCTTTAGCAGCGGCTACGGTGGAACAGGGCCGACAGGTCTGGCGTTGGTGCTTCTGATGCTTGCCGCCAGAGACATCCCTATCTACGAACTATCGGTGGACAGTGGCATCTTCAAACGCCTCGACGAGAACTGGCTCAGTGCGTAGGACATTCGTTATCTCGAAGAACATGGCCGGACTCACATCCTCACTGGAATGTATTGGCGATACATCGACGGACACGCCAATGACAACCACCTTGACCGGTACGCTCCGTACCTGGACTCGGCCAACCGGAGAATTCCTTGGGAGCGGCTGGATCTTGAGCTCGCCGCTGAGTGCGAATGGCTGGCATCGCACAATGATCGACGTGCGTTGTCAGAAGGATTCTTGATTCTGAAGTCCCGTCTGGTGGAGCCATTCGGAGCCCCAGATAATCTAGACAGGGAGGAGCTTGTAAACAAGGTCTTCGGAACGAGCGGCGTTCCGCCGGCTCGGGTCACGGACGAAGCCAAACGCAAGACTTATCTCGCGATGCGAGACCTATTGGCGGGCCTTTTCAAAACGTTCCGCAACAGCTACAGCCACAGCAAGTCCAATGTTGCTCCAGGTGAGGCGAAGGCAGTCTTGCTTATGCTTAGCTACCTAATTGAAGCGTATTGACTCGATACCGCGTGGAAGGCAGGCGAGTAAACTCTAGTCGCACAGGTCGCATACGACACAAGAAAATGCCCATCCAGAATATCGGCCTGTGGGTATTACTTGTCTGAGTCATGGCCGCTAGTGGCGTCCTGTGATACTCCGTGAATCGGCATCCCTCTGATTGACAGGGGCACGTTCGCAAGGGGAGCACCATGTACTTCCAACAAGAGTACTCCGTAATCGAATTCAAGCTGCAGGACAACTGGGGCACGCAGTTTTCGTACGACGGACCGCACAACGTTACCATGCAGCTTCGCGGCCCAACGGAGGAGGAGGCCCGCAGAGGTCACAAGGCCCCGGATACGTTTGTTGTCGCTCTTTGTGAGTGGGAGCCCGGGGTGGCGATCCGTGACATGTTTGCAAGCCTCAGCCGAAACGTATTGCCAGAAGGTAGCGACAAACCGAAAGGGAAGTCTGCACGATTCATCGACCAAGCCGGCCGTATATCCGAGAGCTACGTCCCGCCTCTCGAGCTTATGCCACGGCCTATGATCTCACTTGTTGAGCAGGTCGACCGCGAGTTATCGGATTATGCGAACCGGACGATCCGGGTTCTGCGATGGGTTCATTCGGTTGGACTGCAACATCGAGGCTTGAGCCGCCAATCTTTTACCTGGTCCGTGGACGGCGAGACCTGGAAGCCGGTCCCGTCGACTGGATCGCTGCACGCCTCCATCTACACGACAGGCTTCTGGATCTCCGACCGGCAACGTGACTACACAGTGGAATTGGTGAAACAGGGTGTTGATGAGCCTTTGAGCCACGTACTTTGTCGGGAGGCGCGACAAGAGCAGGTACACGTGAACTATCGCAGCGCCTTGCTACTCGGTATCGCGGCAGCCGAAGTTGGGATAAAGATGTTCATTTCGGATGTGCTGCCTGACACGGTTTGGCTTGTAGAGAACATGCCTTCCCCGGATATCGTCAAGATACTAAGGGAGTATCTGCCGAAGGTGCCGTCGAGACGCGCTGGTAGTCCGAAGGTTGTCATTCCAGAGCCGATCATCAACCGCCTGAAGGACGCGAGAGACAGACGAAACAGGCTTTCCCACACGGGCAAGGTCACCATCGATCGGAACGATCTGGACGAGTGGATGAGCGCCATCGTAGACCTATTGTGGCTTCTCGATTACTACAGAGGCTACGACTGGGCGATTAGCCATGTTCGGAAGGAGACGGGGGACTTACTTGGGGAGAGGACTCCGGAAGGTTAGAGGCGAGTCACAAGATTCAGAGGGCCAATACTCTAACCTCGCATGGTCTGTCCTCAGGGTACCACTCGTGCTTCTTCATCGTGGCTGGCCACTTCCGCGGTATTGCTGCTCCCCATGACTCGTGATACATCCGCCGAATTTGATATGGAAGCTGCGGCCGGCCCTGACGGGTATGTTCGCTCAAGACCCAGGCCGCAATTTTCGCGGGTGCCCGTGAGGTCGCACAGCATCATCGTGGTAAGGCCCAGTTTCCATATCACCTGGCGACGCTAAGGCACACCTACTGTTCGCTCAACACAGATCCCAAAATTGTCTTTGATGCGCTGCAGAGTTTTAGCGTCAATTAGACGTGGCTCCGTGAAGGCGATGTCCCTCCAGACACAGATCCATGCTCGTGAGGTATAATTTCTATACCTCATGGGAGCTTATTTGGGGCGCAGGTGGAGTTCGAGTTCGACGAGGCCAAGAGTCGGGCGAATAAGGCTAAGCACGGCGTAGACTTTGTCGGGGCGCAGGCTCTGTGGCTCGATGAGAACCTTGTTGAGATCCCGGCTCGCACTGAGGATGAGCCGCGATTCGTCGTCGTGGGGCTGATCGCGGACAAGCACTGGTCCGCCGTAATTACGTATCGGGCCGGGCGAGTCCGGCTCATCTCCGTCCG
>JAJYKO010000627.1 GCA_021788565.1 Chloroflexota bacterium | reverse complement strand
CATAGTTCAGTCCGTCGTCCCCTCGCGGGCATCCCAGACCTTCATCGAGATAGGGGAGTGGAGCCTTGACTCGGGTGGCAACGCCCCTCAAGACATCAACTTCCACTCTGTCTGGGCGGCGGATGTCATCGGGAACATCCTCAAGGACGGGGGGGTTTCGCTCTACTACGGGACCAAGGGCAATGCACTGTACATGAACCCGCACACATTAACTGATCGCTATGGGAACGTGATCAACATCAGTCCGGGCGACACCAATCCCTCATATCACGGCTATGGCATGTTCACAGGCGAGGGCATTTTCCGGCACTTCGGCACGACCATGGTCTTCTCCAGCACCAATCTACTTAACCTGGACGTGTTCGCCTCGGACAATTCCAAGAACATTGTGGTCGTGAACAAGGACCCTTCGGCGTCGCAAACGGCGACGTTCTCCCTGAGCGGCGTGTCCTCCGGGACGATCGGCGTGTGGCGGAAGGACGAGTCTGTTCCCTTCCAAAACCCGCCGGTGAGCCTTGGAACTATCACCTACGCCAATGGCAGCTTCACCTATGCGCTGCCACCCTTCTCGGTTACGACGTTCGTGGTCAACTAGGCGTTCACGGCAAGCCATCTGCCATATATGCGCGGGCACGGCACCCAATAGGACGCCGCGTCTATGTGTTCAGACATGTCAGCGAGAACTCAACCATCGTGCCTCACGGGCCCTGCGCCTCGCGGGCCCACGTCCAGAGCAGGCTCATAGTGAAGTTCCAGACCATGGCCACACCGATCCCAATGAGGTTGGCGACAATGTAGTGGAAGCCGAAGTAGGTGACCAGCGTGTACATGACTCCGGAAGTTATCGCCAAGCCGCCAAGGGAGGTCAAGTTGAACTTTCCGAGGCGCTTCAACGAGAGCTGGCTGGCTTGAAAGGTCCAGTGCTCATTCCAGACGAAGTTGTGAATGATGGCGACCTCAACCGCCACCGGCGAGGCCAGCAGAAGAGGCAGGCCGATCAGGGCATGGGCGACCAGGAGAACCGCGTTGTTAACCACAACCCCCAGCGCGCCCACGATGCCAAACCGGGCAAATCGGCCGGAGGTACTTCCAAGCAGCAGACTGGTCAACTCAACCTCCGTGTTCCCGCCGAGGCGCACGGGATTCTACCCAAAACCGAGCAGGTGACGTTCACCCTGTTCTGCAGCACCATCTTTGTGCCATCGATGTATGCCTTGTACCAGTTGTTGTCGTCGGTCCAACTCCGAGGCGGCATTGGATAGGGTACTGCAGTAGGGTAAGTGAGATCGGATGGAGCTACCGAAGAGCTGGTACCTCCTGTACCAGCAATTATCTGCCGGCAAATATCCTGGAATGCTCGACCCTGGGCACTGCCAATCAAGGGAGTAACGTACACGTTGAACTGATAAGCGGCGTAAACCCCGTTATCGATGAGCACCCGGAGGGCAGTAACCGTCCAATTGTGCATGAACACAGGGTCGCCGTGCTTGTCGTCGGCGGGGACACCCTCGTCGGGTGCGTAGTTCCATTCTGTCACCATCATTGGCGGAAGGACATCGCCGTTGGCCGCGATACTACTTTTGACATCCTTGATTTGGGTATGCCAGCTGAGCGTGTTCTGCATGCACTCAGCTCGTGAGGAGTTGCTGCGGCAAGGGTACTCATGCCAGGATATGAAATCCGGCTTTGGTTCGGCGGAATGAACGAAACCCGCGATGTAGTCCGCGTGGGGGTAGGACATGACAGGTCCGCCGAACCAGGAGTTGGGGGCCAGCTGCCTGAGCTGAGGGACCATCGAGTTCCACATAGCGGTGTACTGGGCAGAGTTCAGGGCTTTGCCCGGTGGATCAGTAGGAGGCAGACAGGTCAGGTCGTTCTCGTTCCCAATCTCATAGAAGACCCTGGCGTTCGCACCAAACACCTGCTGCGCTTCAGCCACCATTTTCTGATTGGCAGACAGCCGCTGAGTGGGATCCGCTATCTCACACCCACGGAGGATGATCATAGGCTGGAAACCGGCATTCATGGCTGCCACCAGGTTCTGACTGTAGTCGGGACCCGGCCCGAAACGGATCGTGGTCACGCCGACTTGCCTCGTGGCAGGTAGGTCGCTGGCGAGTTCGGAATGCATGTTTGTGCCACAGATAAAGGGACTTCTCCCCGCCGCAGCATCCTCTTCCAGCCCACGGCCGAGTGCCGCCACGATTAACAACGGCAAGACGAGAACCACCAGCCATCGAGACCGCGCGGGTTCTCGCCGATCCGCACTGGAACTAGTTGCGCGTCCCGCGTGCCGAACGCCCGGGCCCTCAATCCCGGCGGCCAAATCACCCTCCCCGAGGCACGGGCGGCCCGTTGCCATTCCTGATCCATATCTTGTATTGTCCCGTGCCAACACTGGTTGTGAATGGAAGCTCAGCTAGCAGAGTGTACCCGGGAGTACGCTCAAGCTCTCCTTCTATCATGCGGGCTCGTGTTACGTCGAACCCGAAGCGCAGAACCACTATATCGAAATAACCGTCGTCAATGGCCGCGCGATAGGCGTCATTATCTGAGAACGTTTGCCCCTTGCTATTTGTATAATCTAGCCAGTCGAGGCCAGTCCATTGCCATGTCTGCATGACGTCTTGCAGATAATAGCGCGGAACCTCGTATTCCTCGGCCAGTATTCTGGTTGTCGGCCGCACCTGTGTCCTGAGCAGTTGTACCAGGGCGCGGGCATTCGGCCACTCGTTATATTGTGCCTCAGCCTGTTGCAGGCCCGAACCGAACAGCAGCAGGCACGCGGCCAGGCCGACGATCCACGGAGTGTTGTGGAGCGGACCGGCGCGCAGGGATCGGACGTAGCCGACGAGTCGAGCGAGGGCGTGACCGGCAACGGGTGCTCCAAACATAAACCCATAGGCCAGGTGCTTGTACAGGGACACGGGCTCCTGTTTGTAAATGTGGTACGCGGGTGCCAGCAGCGCCGTCCCAAATAGGATGATGGCGATGGGAAGGTGCTTGCGGCCTCCGAGAATCGTGCCTACGAAGGCGGCCAGGATCATGGGCCACCCTGCGTCGGTCACCATCCTGATCAGCTGTGAGCGTGGGATGGCGTCCACGATCACACGGGCGGCCGTGCTGCCGAAGAATGCGTGGCGAGCATCCGCCATGGTGATCAGAAAAATGACTATGAGAGCCACCACGACGCCTGTGGTCGTGGCGACATAGCGCCGAGCAAGCTTCCAGCCGTGATGGCGCCAGGTCTGCCAGCCGGCTATCGCTATCACGCTCGGAATGAAGAGCATGCCGGCGTACTTGGTGATGAAGGCCATAACAAGCAATAGGCCGAGGGCCACTGCTCGCGCAGTCCCTGGCTTGGAGCTAACACGTAGGGCGAGGACGAAAGAGATGGCCAACCAGCCGACGGTCATGGCATCATAGGTGGCCAAACCGCTGAGAAATAGCACCGGCCCTTGGACAGCATATATCGCTGCTGCGTAGAACGCGGACTCTCGGTCATAGAGCGAGCCGGCCGCGGAGTACACGACCGTGGTCGCCAACATCATCCAGGCCAGGCTCAAGAGACGAACGGCTTCGAGGCCGAACTGCATATCCAGGATGCCGGCGAGCAACGGATAAACGTAGGGGTATCCGGAAAGGTAGCTGGCCCAGGGCTGCAGCACGAGCGGCGCGCCCAGCCACGCTTCGAAAGTCTGGCGGCCTGCGTAAAGGTAGTTAGCCTCATCTTGGAAAGCCGTGTTCCGTGCGAGGGCAACCGTCACTACGCCTTGCAGCACCAGAATCGCGGTGAGAGGTGTCCAGGCCTCCCAGCGCGAGCTTTCGATGCCGCGAGACTGCCCTACCGAAGTGAGTATTGGAACGGCACGTTCTCGTGCTAGCATGCATTTGGCCTTTCTCTATCCGTAGTGCCCTGTTGCTCGTAATCTAGCATCCAGGAGTCGGGCGTAGCGCTGCGCCCGCTCGCGCCACGTCTCAACCCCGACGGTAGCTCAGGTGCCGCCTGAGTTATCCCGACCCGGGATCCTAGGCCCTAAGTCACTCTTCGCCGCGGCGGGATACTTCACCGAAGGCTAGCGCTTGGGCAGCATGAGCTTTTCTCCTAGATAGAGGTTGTTCGGATCTTTGATAGGCTGGCCATCGCTCAGCGTGAAGCTACTCAGGGCACCTGGATCACCATAGATTCGAACGGCGATCGACTTGAGGGTGTCTCCTGGCTGGACGGCGTAAACCCTTGGCAGCGGAAGGCCATCCAGGCCGAGAGATTGGGTGGGCGCAGGTGCCGCTGACAGCGGCTTCGCCGGGGTCGGCGCCGCCTGCGGCCGTGCCTCGGGTTGTTGCGTCGGCGTCGGCGCAGGCGCCTTTGTT
>JAJYKO010000626.1 GCA_021788565.1 Chloroflexota bacterium | reverse complement strand
GTATCAGCCCTGGTTCTGGGCCACCCTGCCCGCGGCCATATACGTTGCCCTGGTGGCTGCCTCCACGTTGGTTGCCCAGAGCGTGACTTTCTCCGCGTATGAGGTCTTCATACTGGTTCAGACCCTGCTCCTGTACATCTACATCGTGAGCACGGTCCGAACCCGAGAGGACGTGATGTTCCTGGTCACGTTGCAGGTGGTCAGCCTGCTCATGGAGAGCTTGGTGATGTTCGGGCTGCACTTCATAGGGCCGTCCTTCCGCATCCCGGGCCTGACCACACACCTGGATCCGACCGTTGTGGCCGTTGTGCCTGGCTCGATCGCCCGGGACACCGGCACTTTCGGCTCGCCCAACGTGGCCGCAAGCTTCCTGGCATTGCTGTTGGCGCCGTCCTTCGCGCTGCTGCTGATGAAGGTAGGGAGGGCCCGCAAGCTTCTCGCGGCCAGCGCTCTGGCCTTCGGGGGACTGGCCCTCGTCGTGACCTTCTCTCGCGGTGGGTGGCTCGCGTTCGCCGTCTCGATGACAATCATCTCGGTCGTCGCCATTCGGCGGCGCTGGCTCTCGCCCATCGGCCCCATGGCGATCGTGGCAGCGGGAGCGCTGCTTTTCGTGATCTTCCAGGGACCGATA
The DNA here is from genome assembly GCA_021788565.1 of Chloroflexota bacterium. The sequence goes on along the minus strand of JAJYKO010000626.1, from coordinate 3,740 downwards.
GTAGCCCGGCTCTTCGATGCGGAGGCCGCGGCGGGGCGCATTCCGCTGATCACCCTGGCGTTCAGCATAATCAAGGCACACCCGTGGTTTGGGGTTGGCGCTAACAACTTCTACGTGGTCATGCCCCAGTATCTCTCCTCTGAATATGTGGGAGCGTGGCTGTACGTGGTTCACAACAAGTATCTGCTCGTCTGGGCCGAAACCGGCATCTTTGCCCTGATCGCCTTCCTGATCTTCTTGCTCACCACACTCTACAGGGGTTGGCAGGTCTGGAGGAGAGGTGACAGCTTCCTCGCCCCGCTCGCACTCGCCTTCACGGCGGCGGTTGTCGGTCAGATGGTTCACATGAACTTCGACCTCTTCAATGCCCAAGCCCAGGTGCAGGGGTTGTGGTTGGCGGCGGCGTTGCTGGCGGCCATGCGCAACATTCAGGACGGTGAGAAGACAAGTGGCGCTAAGTAGCATCCGCAGGATCGCCCGCAACACCACATCTCTGCTCGCCAGAGATATGACGAGCAGAGCCATAACGTTCGTCCTGTACGCCCTGGTCGGGCGCCGGCTCGGGGCTTACGAGTTCGGCCAGATGTCGCTGGCGCTCACCCTCTTCTCCACGGCGCAACTGATCGCGGCGGCGGGGCTCAAGACGTTGCTCACAAGGGAGGTTGCCAAGGACCGGGAGCGGACCGGCATATACCTGACCAGCGCAAGCGTAGTGGTGCTGCTCTCATCCCTGCTGGCTATATCCGCCCTGTGGGTCTTCGTGAAGGCGATGGGCTACTCGGCAGATACCGCCTCGATCATTCTGCTGCTCGGCCTCGCGCTCTTCCCCTATTCCCTCGCGGCGGTTTGCGAGGGGGTGTTCCAGGCCTGGGAGCAGATGCACTACATCGCCTTCGCGGAACTGAGCGTGAACGCGATCAAGCTGGCCACGGCTTTCCTATTGCTCGGAAGGGGCTGGGGTCTAACCCAGTTGATCGGCCTGCTGGTGCTCTCGTACTCGGCCATCGTGGTCACAGAGTGGGTGATCATGCTGACCCGCATCGTGCGGCCGCGCTTCAGGGTCGACCTTGGCTTCGGGCTGGGGATGGCTCGAACCACCAGCACCTTCCTCGGCATAGACGTGATCATATCCATCGCCGCGAACGCAAACGTCATATTGCTCTCTAAGCTGGCGGGCGAAACCGAGGTGGGCATATACAGCGCAGCTGCACAGCTGATGGTGCCGATCACGCTCTTCTTTAACAGCACGGCTCTCAGCATCTTTCCAATGATGTCCAGGGGCTTCGAGCCCACATTCAGCCGCCTCAAGCGAATAGCCGAGCGGCTGATAGAGATACTGCTGGTCGCAGGAATGCCCATGCTCGTGGGCCTCCTGTTCCTGTCGCCCTTGGCGCTGAGCCTCATTTATGGGCACAGGGACCTGACAAGCGCGGCAATTGTACTGCCGATACTCGCCTGGACGATCCTCGCCTCCGCCCTGACGAGCGTGCTCGGCCAGGTGCTGCTGGCCAGCATGCATGAGCGGACAAACCTGCGAATAGTCCTGGTCGACGTTGTCGCCACCTTCATCCTTAGCGTAATCCTGATCAGTCACTTCGGAATAATGGGGGCCGCGGTGAGCGTCCTGCTGGTCAAGGTGATAGATGTAAGCCAGCACCTCCTCGCCATTTCGCGTCTGCGGCTAGCCATATCGTACGGAAGGCTGTTCTGGAAGCCGACCGTGGCGGCCCTATTCATGGCAGCCTACCTGGCCCTGATGAGGGGCCAGCAGAGTCTTCTCACCGCGGCATCTGCCGTGGTGGTGTACGCAGCCGTTCTAGGCATCCTCGCCGTCTGGTCTGCCGGGGGCGTCGGCCAACTCAAGATCAGGTACCTGGAACTCCGCTCGAGTTCACGGATAGAGCTATGAAAATCGCTTTTGTCTCTTACGACTTCGGCGAGTACTGCGTGCGTCTGGCCAGCGCGCTGTCACGGGACTCGGACGTTCTCTTGCTCGTCCCTGAACAGCTGGCAGCCCCGCTCGCCTCGCTCCTGGACGGGCCGGTGGACTTCCGGCCTTTCCTCAAACCCAGGTACCGGGAGGCCGTGAAGCAGGTCCGCCTGACCCGTTGGCTGCTCCAGCAGGTCAGGCAGTTCCGTCCGGACGTGGTCCACCTTCAGCAGGGGCACCCATGGTTCAACCTCGCGCTACCCCTGCTCGGCCGATACCCACTCGTGGTCACAGCTCACGATCCCAGGAGACATCTGGGCGACGTGGAGGGACGCAAGGTGGCCCAGGCGCTCTACGACTTCGGTTTCCGAAGGGCGTCCCAGCTGATCGTCCATGGAAATCCCCTGAAGCAGGTGTTGGTCGACGATCTGAGGATTTCCGAGGAGAGGGTACACGTCATCCCACACATCGTACTGGGCGATGCTACCGGCCAGGGCGTCGAAGAAGAGGCGCCGGTGATCCTCTTCTTTGGAAGGATCTGGGAGTACAAGGGGTTGGAGTACTTGATCCGAGCCGAGCCGCTGATCACGGCAGCGGTGGCCGACGCGAGGATCGTCATCGCCGGGAAGGGGGAGGACTTCGGCCGCTACCGGGCGATGATGGTCCATCCAGAGAGGTTCGAAGTTCACAACGAGTTCGTCTCCGATGAGGAGCGCGCGCAGCTGTTCTCGAGGGCCAGCATCGTGGTGTTGCCCTACGTGGAAGCCACCCAGAGCGGGGTGATTCCGCTGGCATACACCTTCAGCAAGCCGGTCATCGCGACGACCGTGGGGGCCCTCCCCGAGGCGGTAGACCACGGCGAGACAGGTTACCTGATCCCGCCTCGCGACGAGACTGCGCTCGCCGAGGCGGCCATCCACCTCCTCCGGGATGGGGAGCTTCGATGCCGAATGGGCATGGCCGGCAAGCGAAAGATCGACACCGAGGCTTCTCCCGAGGCAGTAGCACGGATGACCCTGGCAGTCTATCGGGCGGCGACGGGCGAGGCATCGCCGCGCGTCGCGGAGGGAGTGAGTCGCTGATGGACAGGATGTTTTCCGCCGCGACCAGGTTGCACGGCTACCTTGTGAGCCACCACTGGCAGGGGAAGAGATTGGTCGGGCCGGACCCCGGGATCCGGTTCAACTACCGTATCGGTCGCTTCCTGAAGAGCTACATGGGCGCTCGACCCTGGGGAGACGACCTGTACTACCTGCAGGGGCAGGGGTACTGGGTGCTCGGCAACTGGAGGCTCTGGGAACTCACTGGAGACAATGCCTACCGGGAGATCGCCGTGGCGGCTTCCGAATCGATGCTGGCGGAACAGAGCGAGGAGGGCGCCTGGGGATATCCCAATCCGGAATGGGCAGGACGCATCGCCACTGCCGAGGGGACCTGGGGCGCGCTCGGCTTGTTGGAGAGCCATCGCCTCTCCGGCGAAGATCACTTCCTGGAGAGCGCGCTCAGGTGGCACGGCTACGTGATGAGCTCCGTAGGCTTCCAGCAGGTCGGGGACGAGCTTTCCGTGAACTACTTTGCCCACCAGCCGCACGGCCCGCGGGTGCCCAACAACTCGGCCCTCCTGCTTCGGTTTCTGGCTGAACTGACGAGAGTGACCGGAGATGAGGCATACCTTCAGCCGGCAGCCGGCCTCATGCGCTTCATGACCGCCGCCCAGTTGGACTCCGGCGAGTTCCCCTACACGGTGAAGGGACAAGACGGCAGAACCGGCCGTACCCACTTCCAGTGCTTCCAGTACAACGCCTTCCAG
>JAJYKO010000625.1 GCA_021788565.1 Chloroflexota bacterium | reverse complement strand
GGCCTATTCGCTAAACGTGGTGGCTGGTCCACCCGGCTCTGGGAAGACCACGTTCGTCCAGCAGATCATCTTCCACAACTCCACGCCGGAGCGGAAAACCCTCTTCTTCGCCGCCCTTAGCGAGCCGGTTCTCAAGCTGCTGCGGTACCAGCAGCAGTTCGACTTCTTCGATCCCAGCAAGGTCAGTTCGGCCGTCGTCTTCTTCGACCTGGGAACGGTCGCCCGGGAAGAGGGGCTCAGGCGCACCCTCGAGGTGATCCGTGAGCAGGTGTCGAATATCGCCCCCGCCTTCCTCGTCATCGATTCCTTCAAGGCGATCGAGGAATTCGCCCAGCGAGATAGCGCCTACAGCGTTCGAGCCTTCATGCACGATCTCGCCCTCTATCTGGCCGGCTGGGAGATCACATCCTTCCTCGTGGGCGAGTACACTGAGGACGAGATGATGAGTTTGCCCGAGTTCTCAGTGGCGGACGGGATAATCTGGCTCGAGCAAGAGCATCACAGGAACTCGGTAGTTCGCAAGCTCCAGGTGGTGAAGTTCCGCGGCCAGGAGGCTGTCTCGGGCCGCCACACCTTCCGAATCTCGCACGAGGGGATCTTGCTCTTCCCGCGCGCCCTACCGATACCGGAAAGGGAGGTCCAGGAGGATGGCGCGGCTCGGGCCTCCTTTGGTATCCCCGGGCTCGACGAGATGATGCGCGGCGGGATACCGGCCGGAGAGACCTGCCTGATAGCCGGGAGTGCCGGCACCGGAAAAACCCTGCTATCACTGCACTTCATGGTACAGGGCGCTAGATCAGTTGAGCCGGGGGTGATGGTGACCTTCGAGGAGCACCCGCGGGAACACGAGAAGAAGGCGCGAGGCTTCGGGTGGGACCTCAAAGCCCTGGAGGATCAGGGGCTGCTCAAAATGATCTACCTGCGCCCTACCGATCTCTCGGTAGACGAGGTGCTGTACCAGGTCCACCGGGCCGTGAAGGATCTGGGTGCGAAGCGAGTCGTTTTCAACTCCATCTCTGGATTTGAGGTCGCCGTCGATCCTCTTGAGCGTGCAGACTCCCGCGAGGCCCTGTTCCGTCTCCTGGCTACCCTTACCGGCGAGGGCGTCACTACGCTGCTGACCACCGAGATCCCCGACCTGATGGGGAACAACCCCATTTCCACTCGAGGGATCTCCTTCCTGGCTGACAATATGATCATGCTCCGCTTCGTGGAGATCGAGTCGGAACTCCGGAAGGCAGTGACCGTGGTGAAGATGCGCACATCCGACCATACCAAGGAGCTACGGCAGTACAGTATCACCGGCATCGGCGTTGTCGTGGAGGAGCCCTTCACCCAGTACTCCGGCGTTCTTTCCGGTATTCCGACCCTGCGGACCGTCATGCCCTCCCAGCCCTTTGTGGGCGGCCTCTCCGAGCAAGAGGAGGCGTTGATGCATGTGTTGCTGGCCATGCGGGACAATACCGCCCAGCAGCTGGCTGCGGGCATGGGGCTCGAGGTGGCCGAGGTTGAGCGGGTGCTGGACAAGCTGGTGGACACCGGCTACGTCTTTGCGTCCACCAGAGGCGGCATGACGACCTACCGGGTGACCCTCACGGCGCCGATAGGCCCCCCCAGACCGCGAGGACGGTAGGGGCGCGGTCTCGTAGGGGCCGGCGGAAAGGAGGAAGCGTGGTCGATCGGAGACCGGACATCATAAGGATCTACGAGCGGGTCATGCAGATAATCTGGCAGCGGCTCTCCCCGACCTTCGGGCTCCGGACCATCAACGCCATCGCCAAGAACGTCATCGTCCGTCAGTCCCAGGACCACCCCTTCGCCCGCTACCTTCGCGTGAACGAGAGTGGACTCGACTGGACGGACGTGAAGTCCCACGCTGACGAGGTACCTGAGGAGGATCTCTCCGCGAGCCTCGACGCGCTGCTGGACGAGTTCTTCGACGCCCTCTCCAACCTGATCGGCCGGCTAGTCGTCGGGAAGCTGTTCCAGGAGGCGGAGGAACAGGTCAAGAAGGGAGGGGCTGCGTGAGCGGAACGCGAACTGGCAGAGACATGGGCCGAATATTCTCTACGGGAGTCCCCCCGCTGGACAGGATCCTGGGCGGAGGTATTCCCCCGTACTCCGTGGTGATCCTGGCCGGCGAGCCGGGCACCGGCAAGACCATCCTGTCCCAGCAGATACTCTTCGCCAACGCCACCCCCGAGCGGAAAGCCATCTACCTGACGACCCTCTCGGAGCCGCCCATGAAGGCCGCGCGCTATCAATCGATGTTCGATTTCTTCGACCCGTCCAAGTTCGGGGAGTCGGTCGTCTACATGGATATCGGGCAAGTGATCCGTCGAGAGGGTTTGGGCAAGGCGGCCGACACCATCGCTGACATGCTGAGGGAGAATCAGCCCTACGTGGTGGTGATAGACTCCTTCAAGGCGATCCACGACCTGGCCGACAACCCCGCTGAGATGCGCACCTTCATCTACGACCTCGCCATCGAGCTTTCAGCCATGCAGTGCACGACCTTGCTGGTGGGCGAGTACTCGGAGGAGGACGTCGTCAGCATGCCGGAGTTCGCCGTGGCGGACGGTATCATATGGCTCTCGATGCAGAAGAAGAGCGACCAGCAGCGGTACATCCGGATCTTGAAGATGAGGGGCGCGGACCATTCCAGCACTGCGTACAACTTCGACATTCGCCGGAACGGTGTCAACATCTTCGCCATCCAATGGGCGGCACCGCCTGACGTAGCGGCGGTACGAGGTGATCAGGCCAAGACCGGATTGGCCGAACTGGACCTTCTGCTACGGGGCGGCATCCCTCGCGGAAGCCCCATGCTGGTCTCGGGCGAAGCGGGGGCTGGGAAGTCGACCCTCTGCATGCAGTACCTCTACCATGGTGCCGTGGATCATGGGGAGAAGGGTATCTACTTCACCTACGAGGAAACCCCGGCCCAGATAGAGGAGAACGCGGCCAGTTTCGGATGGGACTTCCGCGACCTGGAGGCGAGAGGGATGCTCGCCATCCACTTCACTCCCCTCACTCTGGCCAACCCCGACGAGGAACTGATCCGCATGAACGACGCGATCGTGGCGCTCGGGGCCAGAAGGGCGATTATAGACTCTCTCACTGCTCTCGCCCAGCGGATCGGCGATCCCGACGAGATCCGCCGCTTCGTGTACCAACTCACGGCCATGCTGAAGAGCAACAGGTGCACGGGCCTGGTGACGATCGACCCGCCTGTGGGCTCCGACAGAATCAGTCGCTTCGGAGTCGAGGAGTCTATCATCGACGGAGTTATCGTGCTCAAGAACGTGAGGGAGAAGAGGGGGCGGCAGCGCTACTTGGAGGTGTACAAGCTGCGTGGCGTGAACCACTCCACCGGCGACCACCTGATGAAGATCACCTCCGGAGGGATCCAGCTCTTTCCGAGGGCGGAGGAGGTGAACGAGTGAGCGAACGAGGCCAGGTATCAGGGATCGGGGGACAGCGGAGCGACAGACGGAGAGACGGGGAGACTGGGGGACGGGAGGAACCCAGAACCCAGAACTCAGAACCCAAACCTCAAAACCGTGTGGGCTTCTTCGGTGTCGAAGGAATCGACGCACTGTTGCCATCCGGCCTTAGCTACGATACTCAGATCATGGTTCAGGGGGACACTGGTATAGGAAAGAGCGTCCTGGCCGCGGAGTTTCTATATGAAGGGCTGCTGGTCGGCGACAGATGCATCTACGTGGCGTGTGATGAGCCTCCTCAGATCATGCGGGAAAGCATGTCGAATCTGCGTCTCGGCACCAGCGCATACGAGCGAAGCGGGCAACTCGTCTTCGTCGATGCTTACACCCGAGATCGCTCCCCGGAGCGCTACTCCATTCCCGATCCGTCCAACTTCGACGAGTTCTTCCTCTACCAGAAGCGAGTGATAGATGAGCGGGCAGACGTGCCGGTACGGATGGTGGTGGATTCCGCCTCCACCGTCTATTCCACCGCCCCGGCGGCTGAGGTGCTGGAGTTCAGCGGGCATCGTCTCCGCTACTTGAGGGCCAAGCAAGTTCTTACACTGGACGTCTACGTCGGCGGTGTGATGGAAGAGCGGGCGGTGGCTGGCCTCTCCCACATGTATCCCATGATCCTGAGAATGCAGTACGTGAATATAGACGGCGGTTTGCAGCGCTTCCTTCAGGTGGGCAAGCTGAAGAGCGGCCAGTTCACCAGCACGAGGTACCAGTTCAGCATTGACGTCAACACCGGCATCGTCGTCCAGCGCGCGCGATGATCTTACCCCTGATCCCGGACCCCGAGACGAGGAGGCGTGACATGTCCCGAGAGACCTCGGAATACACGATCGAACAGCTAGTGAAGTCCGATAACGGCCGGCTCACCC
>JAJYKO010000624.1 GCA_021788565.1 Chloroflexota bacterium | reverse complement strand
GCTCTTCATGGGAAAAGAGGCGATCCTACGGAGATCACGAGGATACGCGCCTTTCCCCGTCAGGCTCGATTTCGACATGAGGGACCTTCTGGCCTGCGGCGCCCATCTCAAGAACAGCTTCTGCATCACCAAGGGCAACTATGCCTTCCTGAGCCAGCACATTGGCGATCTGGAGAACCTCGGGACGCTGGAGTCGTTCGAGGCTTCCGTCGAACACTACTCACGGCTCTTCCGGCTGAAGGTGTCCGCCATCGCCCACGACCTGCATCCGGAGTACCTCTCCACGCGATATGCGTGGGAAAGAGCCGCACGAGAGGATCTTCCCCTGGTGCCAGTCCAGCATCACCACGCCCACATCGCGGCTTGCATGGCCGAGAATGGGGCGAAGGGACCGGTGATAGGTGTCGCGTTCGATGGCACCGGCTACGGCGACGACGGACGCATCTGGGGGGGAGAGTTCCTGGTGTGCGACTTCGCCGGATACCGTCGGGCTGCCCACCTGAAGTACCTCCCGCTGCCGGGGGGCGAGGCCGCGGTCCGCCGCCCGTGCCGGATGGCGGCGAGCTACCTTCTGGATGCCTACGGGCCGGCCACTCTGCAGAGGGACCTGCCTCCGGTCCGAGCGTTGGGCTCGTCGCAGCTCGGCGTGCTGTTGAAGCAGATCGAGAAAAGGATCAACTCGCCTCTAACGTCCAGCGCCGGCAGGCTGTTCGACGCGGTTTCCTCCCTCGTGGGCATCCGGCACGAGGTGAACTACGAGGGCCAGGCGGCCATCGAGCTGGAGATGGCGGTCGACGGTGACGCACAGGGTTGCTACGATTGGATGGTGCTTTCCGGACCACCGTCAGTCGTGGACGTCTCTCCAGCGATTCGCCAGATCGTTGGCGACGTCGAGCGAGAGGTCCCCGTCGGAGTGATTGCCGGAAGGTTCCACAACACCGTCGCCGGGCTGATCGCGGATGTCTGCCGGCTTCTGCGTGATGAGACCGGCATCGACGTGGTGGCGTTGAGCGGCGGGGTGTTCCAGAATATGGTGCTGCTGGGGCGAACCTACCGCCTGCTCGAAGCGTTCGGGTTCGAGGTGCTGACCTGCCACCAGGTGCCGCCCAACGACGGCGGCGTGGCGCTTGGTCAGGCGGTCATCGCCAACCGGGTTCTGGGGTCACGGTGAAAGGTGTCAGGGGACAGGGAGCAGGGGACTGGGGACGGGGAGGGACTAAACAGGACAGACAGGATATGCAGGATCGTACAGGTTGTCATCCTGAGCGCCAGCGAAGCATCTCCACGTGGCCTAGGAGAGATGCTTCGCTTCGCTCAGCATCACAGTCTACAGGAGCTCCAGCATGGAACGCTACGAGAGTCACTCCATGTCCTGTTCATCCGGGTATCCTGTTTCTGTTCCCTGACCCCTATTCCCCAACTCCCAATCGGAGGTCAACATGTGTCTTGCAGTGCCGGCCAGGATTACCGAGATCGACGGGACGAGGGCTGTGGTTGACATGGCTGGGGTCGTCCGTGAAGCCAGTCTCATGATGCTTCCGGGCGCCCAGGTAGGCGACTACGTGATCCTGCACGCGGGGTTTGCCATCGAGACTTTGGACGAGCAGGAGGCGCTCCGCACCCTCGATCTGTTCAGGGAAATTGGTGAAGCATCCGAGCGTCGGGAGTAATATGGTGTCAAATCGGCATTGACGTCCGGGAATCGAAGCTTATGGGAGTTAACCGATTGATTCGGTAATGGTACTAGGCGGGCCGGCAGGGCGTGATGCGAGCGAGCGCAATATCACGCGGCCCCTACGCCCCTTGTAGGGGCGGCCGTCTCTGGCCGCCCGCATCCGGGGGAACTACCGGATCAATGGGCTAATGTTCATCAGCGGATAGTGCCACGAGCCGACCCGTGTAGGGGCGGTTCGCGAACCGGCCCTACGGTTACGATTCCAGGGTTCGACGAATGGTGTGCGACGGAGCGATAGGGCATGAAGTACCTGGACGAATTTCGCGACGGCCGGATCGCCGGCCAGCTTCTAGAGCGCATCCGCGCGCGACCGGCTGTCCCGACGACGCTCATGGAGGTGTGCGGCACCCACACGGTCGCCGTGTTCCGGCATGGCCTTCGACAGCTTTTGCCCGAACAGGTCACCCTGGTTTCCGGACCCGGCTGCCCCGTGTGCGTCACGGCCAACCGCGACCTCGACTTCGCAATCGCTCTCGCGCGCCTGCCCGCGGTCACCCTCGCCACGTTCGGGGACATGCTGAAGGTGCCAGGTTCGTTCTCCAGCCTCCAGGTGGCACGGGCCGAGGGATGTGACGTCAGAATCGTCTACTCGACCCTTGATGCCATGGCCATCGCCCGCGACAACCCTGATAGGTCAGTGATCTTCTTTGGCGTGGGGTTCGAGACCACGGCGCCGACGATCGCCTGCTCGATTTTGGAAGCCGAACGGCTGGGGCTGCGGAACTACTTCGTCTTCTCGGTGCACAAGGTGATGCCCCCTGCCATGAGGGCCCTCGCGGAGGCGGGCGAGGTCCGGATAGACGGCTTTCTCTGCCCGGGCCACGTCAGTACCATCATCGGCTCCAAGCCATACCAGTTCCTTGCCGATGAACATGGAATCCCCTGCGTCATCGCCGGGTTCGAGCCCGTGGACATCCTGCAGGCCGTCGATATGCTGCTGGCCATGCGGTCCGAGGGCAGATCGGATGTGGAGATCCAGTATAGCCGCGTAGTTCGTCCGGAGGGCAACCCTACGGCGCGAGAGCAGATGAGCCGGGTGTTCGAGCCGGTGGACGCCGAGTGGCGGGGCCTGGGCACGATTCCCGGCAGTGGGTTGGCCGTCAGGGAGGAGTACGCGCGCTTCGACGCCGCGCACGCTTTCGCCGTGGATCCGGGCCCAGCCAGGGAGCACGCCGGCTGTCGCTGCGGAGACGTGCTACGGGGCGTATTGAAGCCGCCGGAGTGCCCGCTCTACGGGCGCGTATGCAACCCTGAGGAGCCGGTAGGGCCATGCATGGTCTCCAGCGAGGGAAGCTGCTCAAGCTGGTACCAGTTCGTGGGGGTCGAATGAAGAGCGACAGAATCCTTCTTGCTCACGGCAGCGGCGGGAAGATGAGCGCCGACCTGATCCGCTCCGTCTTCGCGCCTGCCTTCAGCAATCCCGTGCTGGAGCGCATGGACGATTCGGCGGTGGTTAGTCTAGCTATCAGTCCTCAGTCCTCAGCCCTCGGTCCTCGGTCCCTCGGCGGTCGCCTCGCGGTCACCACGGATAGCCATGTGGTGAAGCCGCTCTTCTTCGAGGGCGGCGATATTGGCCGGCTAGCCGTCTGCGGGACAGTGAACGACCTGGCCATGGTCGGCGCGCAGCCTCTGTACCTGACCGCGGCGTTCGTGCTGGAGGAGGGGCTTCCAATCGCGATTCTCGAGCGCGTAGTGGCTTCGATAAAGGCGGCGGCGGACGAAGCCGGCGTCGCTGTGGTTGCTGGGGACACGAAGGTGGTGGAGCGGGGAAGCGCCGACGAGATGTTCGTTACGACGACCGGAGTCGGGGTGGTGCCAGAGGGGGTGGACGTTTCGGCCGCCAACGCCCGGCCCGAGGATGCCATATTGATCTCCGGCTCGATTGGGGACCACGGCATGGCAGTACTGAGTCGCAGGGAGGGACTGGAGTTTGGCGGCCCGATCGCGAGTGACGTCGCGCCCCTCAACCACCTCGTCGAGGCGCTCCTTGAGGCGGCTCCGCACGTTCGGTCCCTGCGGGACCCTACCAGGGGCGGCCTCGCGACAGTCCTGAACGAACTGGCCTCTCAGTCTGGAACGGCGATGCAGGTGGAGGAGGAGGCCATTCTCGTCCGGCCCATCGTTCGCGCCGCCTGCGACATGCTGGGCTACGATCCCCTGCACGTGGCAAACGAGGGGAAGTTCGTGGCCGTCGTCCCTCCGGAAGAGGCGGAGGCAGCACTCTCCGCCATACGAGGCACGCGCTATGGTGAAGATGCGCGGATTATCGGAGCAGTGCTCGATGGGCCCGCAGGAAGGGTGTTGATGAGAACTCGGATCGGTGGAACCAGGGTCGTACAGACGCTTATGGGCGAGATGCTTCCCCGTATCTGCTGACGAGGCGAGAATAAATCGTCGGCTTGGGTGACGCCGTGTTTTGCGAGGGCGCATGGGAAGGGTCGCAGGTGGGGAGGGCGAGCCTCCTGGCGAGCCGCCTGGACCGGGAAACAGGCGGCTCAGCAGGAGCTTCGCCCTCCCGGCGCTGTTGCCCAAACCATTGACGCCGTCTATGTTACCAGGAAACGGGGTCGCTGCCGAAGGAAGGTGGGCCATGCCCTTCCTACCTATCCCTCGACTAGAGCCGGGCTTGGAGGCAACATGG
>JAJYKO010000623.1 GCA_021788565.1 Chloroflexota bacterium | reverse complement strand
TGGGTGATGTGGTGTTACTCGACCACCCCCCATCATGCCGCCCATGCCCCATCCACCGCCCATCATGCCGCCCGGTCCCCAGCCCGAACCGTATGGGCCTCCCACCTGAGCCAGGGCCGTGCCGAAGGTCCCAAGAAGCAGGGCCGCCGCCAGCAGTACGCCGCCTGCCATCCCCAACGTTCGTGTTCTCATCGTAGTTCCCCTCTCCTTTTCTGATCCTTCTGCCTGTCGCTTCCTGTCATTCGTCTCTCAGTCAGGCGAGGTCATCCTTGGCCTGCCGGTATTCAGCCTCACTGATCTCGCCGCTGGCGTAGCGGCGCCTCAGGGTCTCCAACGCCGTATCCTGTATGGGTACCTGTTGGCTCGGCAGGAGGCGCGGAGCCGCCCAAACCACCAGCGCAACAAGCCCAACCAGGAAGAGCAGGCTCGCGATCATGCCGAACCCGCCGAACCCGAACATACCGCCGTAGCCGCCATATCCCATCATTCTCATTACCTCCATGAGGTTAGTCCTCATTCGTTCTGGTAAGAGTATGGAGGGCGAGAGTGAAGAACTTGTGCTGCGGGTGTGAAGATCCGATGAATTTTCTGGGGGCATCCGATGGCAAAACCGCACCAGCATTGGGTCACGCCGGAGAGGTAACTGGCTTGGGGTGCTTCGTCGTTACCACGAATAGAATTGGGATCAGGGGCTCACGCTTGCGGCCGGGGCCAGACCGCTGGTCCCGCTACCGTGAAGAAGAGGCTCCAGCCAGCTCCTTCGGCCAAAGCCTCAGCTCCACCCATCGGAATTACTGTAACTCAGTGATCGCGATATGTCACGCTCCCTAGCAGCAGCACCCGCCCCCGTGCTTGCTGCCGTCCATACCCTCCTTCATCGGGCCGGAGCCGCGCAGGTACATGGTGGGGTTCTCGTCAAAGGCTTTCTTGCATCTGGGAGCGCAGAAGTAGTAGGTAGTGCCGTCGTAAACAGAGGTTGCCGCTGCCGTCTCCGGGTTCACGTCCATCCCACACACGGGGTCCTTGGTCATCGTCATCCCCGACGCACGCCCTGAGTGCTGCATCCCATCTCCCGGCTGCATTCCCAACATCCCCATCGACGCCGATTGCATCTGACGCGCTCCTGCGCCCACCTTCACCAGCTCTTCTTTGTCGTCTCTTCCGAAGAGCCAACTCAACAAACCCATCGTGCCGTCTCCTTTCGCAGATCTCAGAACGTTCCTTCTTCTCGGAGCCGCTTGCCTGAGTCTTCTCGATTCCCACTGTTGATCGCGCTACACCCGTTGGCAACAGCTCGAAGTTAGCTGATCTTGCTGAGGATAGGCTGAGGATAGCGTGTGAGCAGGCTTAGGGTCTGAGATCCTCGTCGAGCTGCCGTTCGTACCGGGCCAGTTCCTCCTCCGATATGCCGACGAGGTCGGACGGCTCTGCCGATGCAATGGCCGCACGACGTGACCTCCTACCGTAGACCGCGCGGAGTGAGATGCCGAAACCCACGATGAGGCCGAGAACTGGGAGCACCCAGAGAGCCAGATTGAAGCCGTGGCTGGGCGGATCACGAAGGATCCCTTCCCCATAGCGATCGACGAAGTACTGAAGGATCTCCTCGCGCGACTCCCCCTGCTGTAGTCTCTTTGTGATCAGAGCCCGCATTTCCTGGGCAAGAGTGGCCGATGATTGTTCCACGGACTCACCCTGACAGACCGGACAGTTGAGGGAACTCGCGATATCGCGAGCCTCGGAGTCGAGTGGGGTCTGCGCCGCTGCCACTGAGGCGAAGCCGAGAACCAGCGCAAGGCCGAGCAATGCCGCGATGAAGACTTTCCAACGCATGCAGGCGGTCACCGCCTTGCCTCCTCGATAAAGGCCCAGATCTGTTGGTCGGTGAGCGCACCGGTCCATCGCCGCACGAGTCTTCCGTCTCGATCGATGAACCACGTCTCCGGGACTCCGGTCAGCCCGTAATCGATGGCGATCTCCCCGTTCGGATCCGGGCCAGTGGGGTAGGTGATGCCGAACTCCTTCAGGAAAGACCGAGCGTCCGTGTCCGTGTCCCAGACATCCACCCCAACCAGAACAACCCCTTTATCCTTGTTGGCTTGCCAGGCTCTTTCTAGGGCCGGGGCCTCCTCTCGGCACGGTGGACACCAGGAGGCCCAGAAGTTCACGAGGACGACCTTGCCGCGCTGATCCGCAAGGCGGAAAAAGCCGCCGGAGAAGAGCTGTATGGAGAAATCGGACGCCGGCCGGCCTGCGCGCAGGGCTGCCGGCTCAGTGGGACTGGCCGGGTCGGCCGAACTCCTGCTGACTAGGCCGTAGCCGAAGAGGGCCATCAACGCCGCCACCCCCAGAAATACGCCGATGGTCGATCTCCTCATCTATCACCTCACCGGTAGAAAAGCGTGAAGTAGAGTCTCTGGGCCAGGATGCTGAAGTAGAAGAAGCGGTCCGTCAGGAATAGGGTGCCGACTCCCACCAGAAGACCCCCACTCACAAAATTGATGGCTCGGTAGTGACGCTTCACCCAGCCCAGGGCCCTCATTGCACGGCTGAAGGCGAGCCCCGTCGCCACGAAAGGCACACCCATGCCAAGGGAGTAGGCAAGGAGCAGCATGGCGCCTTGGCCGGCGGTCCCCGCGCCTCCGGCGTAGAAGAGGATCGAGGCCAGGACGGGACCCACGCACGGTGTCCAACCGAAGCCGAAGGCCATACCCAGCAGAATGGTGCCGGCCTGCCCGAAGGATCCCCCAGCGAACTGGAAACGCTTCTCCTGATAGAGCATGGGCAGCCGCGCGACCCCCATCACGAAGAGGCCCATTAGAATTATCACGCCCCCCGCCGCCCGGTTCAGCTCGCGGCGGTAGTCCTCGATCAGCCCGCCGAGAAGGGAGGCGGAGGCCCCGAGGGCCACAAAGACCAGGGAGAACCCCAGCACGAAGAGGAGGCAGGAGATTAGGAGACGGCGGTTCTGGCCTGCCCGTGGCTGGGCCAGGTCCTGCACCGAGACGCCCGAGACATAGGAGAGGTAGCCTGGCACCAGCGGGGCCACGCAGGGCGAGAGAAAGGAGACGAAGCCGGCACCAAAGGCCAGGAGCCACCCCGTCTGTGGGACCAGCTCGCTCACTGAGGCCACCTCGCGAAGGCGGAGAGCTGACTACCCAGGAATCCCCCTGTCCGGGAATCAGGCCACCTCCTCCCCCCCAGGTTCTCCCCCAATCATCAGGTGGAGCCTGCACGGCACCATTTGCCGGTGCCTTCTGAGGGGAGGAAGTGGACCTTCCCTCACATCTTGGACCCCAGTCTAACACCGCTGGAGCCCACCCAGCTGCTATCTCTCAGCGCATTCTAAGGAGCGCCCAAAGGTCATCACCCTTCGCCGATAGACTCCTGCCCCCTCACCCTGCGGCCCTACCACCGGGCCGCCTTGAAGCGGCGCAGTCTCAGGGAGTTGCTGACCACTGATACCGAGGAGGTGGCCATGGCCACGCCCGCGAAGATCGGGTTCAGCAGTATCCCGAAGAAGGGGTACCACACCCCAGCCGCCAGCGGGATCAGCGCGACGTTGTAGAGGAATGCCCAGAACAGGTTCTGCTTGATGGTCCGCATGGTTTGCTTGGATAGACGAATGGCTGTCACCACCCCTCGGACGTCCCCGCTCATCAGCGTGATGTCCGCAGCTTCCATCGCCACGTCGGTGCCGGTCCCGATAGCGATGCCCACGTTGGCTTGCGCGAGGGCAGGTGCATCGTTGATCCCGTCGCCTACCATAGCAACCACCTTGCCCTCGGCCTGGAGTTTCTTCACCTCCTCGGCCTTGCCCTCGGGCAGCACCTCGGCTAGCACTCGATCGATGCCCAGTTGTTTCGCGATGGCGTTCGCCGTCCGCCGGTTGTCGCCGGTCAGCATCGCTACCTCGATCCCCATCCTGTGCAGCTCCGCCACGGCCTCCTTTGAGCCGGCCTTCACCGTGTCCGCCACAGCCACAATGCCGGCCAGTTCGCCGTCCAGGGCCACGAACATGGATGTCTTGCCCTGATCGGAGAGCAGGGCTGCCTTTTCGCCCATCCCGTTCAGATTGTAGCCACGGTCGACCATCAGCTTCTGGTTGCCCAGAACGACCAATCGCCCGTTCACGGATGCCTCGATGCCGTGGCCCGGGATCGCCTGGAACTCCCCGGGGTCGGGCAGCTCCAAGTCTTTCTCTTTGGCCGCGGCCACGATGGCTTCCCCTAGCGGATGCTCCGATCCTCTCTCAGCCGCGGCTGCCAGAGAGAGCAGCTGGTCAGGCAAGGTTCCGTTCGCCGGCACCAGGTCGGTCACCACGGGCTTGCCCTGGGTGAGGGTGCCTGTCTTGTCCAGGATGATCGCCCTTATCTTGT
>JAJYKO010000622.1 GCA_021788565.1 Chloroflexota bacterium | reverse complement strand
GCTCCCAATGGCAAGACGAGCCTGGAGGATCGACCGTCCCCTGACGCCGCTGGTCCCCCCGTTGCTGCTGGCCCGATCCCTCGCCCAGGGGCTCGGACTCCTGGCCGGGCTCACGGTCCACCTGGCCAGGCTGTGTCGTGGGATTCCAGCAGGTATTGTGCGGGGGCAAGTTCATTCATCTCAGCCGGTGGAACCGGACTCCAGTCAAACGCTTTCGGAGGAAGGGACATCGAACTCAGCACCAGCAAGCTGAGGGCCGCGGTGCCGGGACGAGCCGCGATGCGCTGGGTAGGCATCGCGCTATCGCTGGCATCTCTCCTCGTTCTGGGTGTGTTGCTCTCCCGCTCAGGATGGCGGGAGCTGTTGCAGCCCCTGACCAGTGCCAACCCGCGATGGGTGGTGCTGGCGGTCACGCTTGCGCTGACCGTAGAGGTGGCGAAGGCGGCGCGTTGGCAGCTGATCCTGGGGATACACCCCGCGGCCTTTCCATCGCTGCTCTCTGTCGTGCTGACAGGGCGGCTGCTCAATCTGGTAGCGCCCCTGCGGGCAGGCGACATATGGCGGGTCGCCGCGGTGGCGAGGGTCGAGCAGAGAACGGCGGCGGTCTCAGTGGCTTCAGTGGTAGCGGAGAAGCTGCTGGATGGGGCTGCCCTCGGTGCCGCCGGGGCGAGCCTCGCGTGGTCGAGAGGTGCAGCCGTCCCAGCCCTAGTCCTGGGTTTCGCCGCGATTGTGGCCGTGACTGTCGGTTTCGGTCTCGTGCTCCGGCTGGCAGGCAGGATCGAGCTTCCTGCCGTTGCGCGAGGTGTCGACCATCTTCGGGAAGGCCGAGCCCTTACCGGCCTCGGTATTCTATCCATTGCGGGGCTCGGGTTCGGCCTGCTGGTCAACCTCTCGGTGCTGCAGGCTCTGGGACAGGAAGCAGGGCTGGCGGCAGCTCTGGCGATGCTGATCAGCGGCTATGCGGCCGGGTTGCTTCCCGCCGGCCCGGGTCAATTAGGGGTATTCGACCTGGCTGTCGCGACACCCCTGATGGGGCTCGGCGTGGCGCCGGCCTCGGCGATCGCCTCTGCCATAACACTGCATCTGGTGATGCTGACAGTGCTCGTTCTGGGCGGCGTCCTGGCGGTACCTCTGGGGACGTTCGGCCGGCGCAATCATTCCGGAGGGAACGTATGATGAGAGAAACGATTTTGCGGCTGCTGGCGCTGATCTTCGGGGTGCTCATCGCGGTTGGAGGGGCGCTGATTCCGTCATATGCCGCGGCCAGCAGCGGCAAACAGCAGTTCGCCATCGCCAACCAGTCCTTCTGGGACTACTACCAGAAGCGAGGAGGCGTCCGCACCTTCGGCTATCCGATCTCCCGCGAATTCACCCTCAATGGCTTTCGAGTGCAGCTGTTCCAGAGGAGAATGCTCCAGCTACAGCCGAACGGGAGCGTATCGACGATGAACCTGCTGGACAGCGGCCTTATGCCTTACAGCAGCTTCAATTTCTCCGTCGTACCGTCGGCCGACCCGGCGCTGACGAGCACCGCACCACCTATCTCGGACCCCAACTACAGCCAGAAGGCCATCGACTTCGTTCGAGCCAACACGCCGGACCAGTGGAATGGATTGCAGGTCAATTTCCTCCATACCTTTCTCTCCACCGTGCGCTACGGCGACGCCTTCCCCAACGGGGACGGGAACCCCGGCCTCGTCCCGCTGCTCAACCTGGAGCTTTGGGGCCTGCCTACCAGCAGGCCGGCCTACGATCCAGCGAACCACAACTTCGTCTACCAGCGCTTCCAGCGTGGGATCATGCACTACGATTCATCCACGGGGCTGACCCAGGGTCTCCTGCTGGGCGACTACTTCAAGTCGATCCTGACGGGGCAGGGGCTTCCGGCCGATGTGAAAGCGGAAGCGGCTTCCAGCCCCTTCTACCAGCAGTACGACCCCAACACCCAGAAGGGGCCGCTCAGGCCAGATGAACTCGCCGCCACCGACCTGACCGATGCCTTCCGTCCGGGTCTGGGTGACCCGCGCTTTGGGGTGGTGGTAGCGGGGCAGGGCTCCGACGACCCCAACTATGTTGCCGCCAGCGTGGCCGCCCTCGGCGCGGGAAGCTGGTACAGCTTCTCGGGGAACGCCCCCGCGGTCACCGGTCGGGTTGAGTTGGTGCGGCCAGGGGCTGACATGACGGACCTCGCGAACCGAGCGAAGGCCAACCCCGGCGAGTACTGGCTGATCGGCAACGAGCCGAACGCACCGGAGCAGGACGGCCTAGACCCAGCCGCCTACGCCGACTTCCTTTTTGCGACGTCCCAGGCTATCAAGGGGGCCGACCCCACCGCCAAGCTGGTGGGTCCCAACGTGCTGAACTGGCAAGACACCTGCGTGGGATGCGAGGGTATCACCCAGGGCAAATCCTGGTCGCAGGACTTCCTGAGCAGCTACACACAGCGCTACGGGGCGTTGCCGCTCTCCGCGTGGGGTGTGCACACCTACAGCCTGGATTGGAACCACCTGCCGCTGATCAACGCGGCTCAGGACCAGGCCCAGCTGAACTCTGCCCGATCCTGGCTGGATGCCAACGGGCTCTCGCTCCCGATGTGGCTCAGTGAGTTCGGCGTGATCTGGGGCTACGACGGCATGCAGTGGAGCACGGAGAATGGGAAGGATGTGATACGGCCAGCCGGCAGCTACAGGGAGGACCTGATCGGCAACTACATGGACACCATGTTCTCCTGGCTGAAGGGCCCCGGAGCGGCGGACAGGATCGAACGGTGGTTCGTCTACGCTACCGCGCCTCCCCCGGAGCCCTACGCTACCCGGCCGGCCGGCATCTCGCTTCTCCAGCCCGAGACCCTTATCCCCACTCCCCTCGGGGAGCACTACCAGACACAGGCGGGAGTCGCTAAACCTGGAAACTGAGATCCGAACAAACGAGCCACTCGCCAAGGCCATGGACACAACGGACACCGTGGGGAACGAAGCGACTGTCCGCTCGATGGCTGTTGCCGTTTCTCTGATCGCCGGCCTGGGTGCCCTGGGCCTCTACGCCGCGACGGTGGCCCGCACCATAACCTGGAGGCATGGTGGTGGAGACGGCCCGGAGTTGAGCGCGGCCGCGGCCGTGTTGGGTATCGCCCATCCCACTGGCTACCCCCTCTACCTGATGCTTGGGCACCTGTTCACCCTGATCCCGGTGGGCGAGGTAGCCTTCCGGGTCGGACTGATGTCGGCCACGGCCGGCGCCGTCGGCGTGGCCTGCGCGGCCTACCTGGCCATCGAGCTCAGCTCGTCGTTCCACCCATCCGATTCTGTAGGGCGGGGGCTTGTCCCCCGCCGCAATGCGGTGGATAACGACCAGGCGGCAGGGCACAGGGCCCTGCCGTACGTGGCGGCACGCAGCGAAGGGCGTTTGGCGAGGCTGGCGCCACTTCTCGGCGGGCTGGCCGGCGGAGCCGTCCTCGCCACCTCCCCGCTCTACTGGTCCCAGGCGACCATCCCAGAGGTGTATACGCTCCACGCGGCCATAGTGCTGGGGCTCCTGACGTTGCTGGTGGCGTGGAGGCCGGGGCGAGACCGGCTGCTCGTTGTCACGGCGCTTTTCTTCGGGGTAGGTATGGGCGATCACGTCACGCTGGCCCTGCTCGCCCTGCCGGCCAGCGTGTTCGTCCTGGTACGGGATCCCGGAGTGCTGCGCCGCCGAACCCTCGCCTTTGTCCTGATGGCGTTCCTGCTGGGGCTGTGTGTCTATGTCTATCTTCCCCTGCGCGCTGCCGCCGATCCGCCCCTGAACTGGGGAGATCCGTCTAACGCGTCGCGCTTCTTCGCGCACGTCACCGCCAGGTCCTATCAGGGATACCTGGGCGGACGGCCGCTCGCCGGCGTGATCGGTCGTGCCTCAGCCATGGCCCAGCTGCTGATCGCACAGCTCACCTGGCCGGGCCTGGTGCTGGCACTACTGGGGCTCGGGGAGCTTGATCGAGGGCACAAGAGCCTCGCTCGGCTCCTCCTGGCCTACGTCGGCATCACCTCGGCGTTCACGCTTATCTACAACGCGGAGAACCCCGAGACCTACTTTATACCGGCAGTGTTGGTGCTGGCGGTCTCCCTGGGAGTAGGGGTCGCCCGGCTGGCGAGCGCGCGCCTGGAGCGCTGGCTCGCACTGGCGGCGCTGGTGGCCATCCCAGCATGGCAGGTCTGGGTCAACCTCCCTGTGATGGACCTGAGCCACGACCGCACGGCCGCGGACTGGGCGCGCCAAACGCTGGAGAGCGCCCCCAGGGACGGTGTAGTGGTCACGCAGATCGACGACAAGACCTTTGCCCTCTGGTACATGCAGGCGGTGGAGCATCTCCGGCCCGATGTGGCCGTGGTCGATCGGCGGCTGACGGTGTTCGACTGGTACCGC
>JAJYKO010000621.1 GCA_021788565.1 Chloroflexota bacterium | reverse complement strand
GCTTCGCTGTTCATGATCTACCTTCCATTCACCCATATGACGCACTTCGTAGCGAAATACTTCACGTACCATCAGGTGCGATGGGACGACGCTCCCAACCTGGGCGACGCCAAGATGCAGGCGCGGATGATGGCCAATCTATCCAGGCCGGTGGGCTGGGCGGGGCCTCACATTCAATCGGACAAAAGCTGGGCCGAAGCGGCGACGGAGGTGAAATAGGTGAGTCGCTCTTCGCAGAACATCAAGGATTTCGGCAAGCCTTCTGACCAGTTCGTGGAGCTTCGCTCGGGGGAGCTGATGTCACTGCCCGCGCCGTTCGACGCTCCTCAGGCGCCGCTAAAGGGCGTGGATTCGCAGCGGCGCATGGCGATCGAGGCATCTCTCGACGGATACTCTGCCGTTGCCATTCCTAAGCCCGCGACCCCTGAAGAAGAGGCTGCACTGGTGCGCAAATTCCTTGACGGTCTCCAGAAGCTGCTCTCCCAGGACAGCAACTGGGCTTTCTGGCAGCCTCTGCAACTATCTCTGGACAATTGCACTCGCTGCCAGACCTGCTCGGAAGCCTGCCACATCTACGAAGCGAGCGGTCGCCAGGAAGCCTATCGCCCCAGCTACCGGGCGGACCTTCTGCGTAGGATCATAACCAAATACCTCTCACCTGGAGGGAAGCTGAGGGCGAAGCTGAGCGGGGCGGACATCGACCTGACCTGGACGACGGTAGCTCGTCTGATCGAACTGGCCTATCGATGCAATCTCTGCCGGCGTTGCGCGCAGGCGTGCCCCATCGGCGTGGACAACGGCCTCGTCGCCCACGAGATCCGAAAGCTGTTCAGCATGGAGCTCGGGCTAGCGCCGAGGGAACTCCACCAGTCGGGCTCGGTTCAACAACTTAAGGTGGGCTCGACCACCGGCATGACGCCTGCCGCGCTGATGGACAACATAGAGTTCATGGAGGAGGACGTCACGGATCGCACGGGGCTCAGCTTCAAGTGGCCTGTGGACAAAGAAGGCGCGGATATTCTGTTGCTGCACAACGCCGGCGAGTTCATGGCTTGGCCCGAGAACCCCGAGGCCTTTGCCGTCATTTTCGAGAAGGCAGGCCTCAGCTACACCCTGTCCAGCGACCTGCTGGGCTATGACGGCGTCAACTACGGACTCTGGTACGACGACGTCCAGTTCGCCCGCGTTGCCTTGAAACACGCACAGGTCGCCAAGAAGCTGAAGGTCAAGAAGATCGTCATTGGGGAGTGCGGCCATGCGCACAAGGCGCTCTCAGTCATCGCGGACCGCATCTTTGCCACGGAGTACAATGTCCCGCGAGAGAGCTGTCTGACCCTGCTGGATGGTATAGTCGGCAGCGGCAAGCTTGAGCTGGATCCCAGTCGCAACGACTTCCCCGTGGCGCTCCACGATCCCTGCAACATCGTCAGGTTGATGGGCATCGTTCAGCCACAGCGCCGAATCCTGAAGAAGATAGCCCCACGATTCCGGGAACTCGCGCCAAACGGCGTGGATAACTACTGCTGCGGGGGCGGGAGCGGGTTTGCCATCATGCAGGGGCTGAACTTTCCCGAGTGGCGGATGTCCGTTTCAGGCCGAAAGAAGCTTCAGCAGATCGTGAACGCATTCAAGGATGAGATGGATCCATCAATTCCGAAGTATGTATGCGCGCCTTGCTCCAACTGCAAGGGTCAGATACGAGACTTGCTGGAGTCCCATCGAGTGACCGAGAAAGCCAATATCCACTACGGTGGCCTGGCGGAACTGATAGTCAATGCGATGCCCGATCTGGACAAGCCCTATATCGACTTTGGCGAATAGCAACCGGCCTCTGTGTTTCCGGGGACTGGCCTGAGAAGGAGAGTGCAGCTGGCGTCAAGAGCGCCAGCAGGGCAGGGGCCTGACCCTGCCCTGCTGGACTGGGAAGGAGGTATCGGAAAGGCGGCGATCTGCCGCCGGTTCCCCGTTTAGTGCAATCGCTCGCTCAGGTTGCGAATGGTGCCGTCGAGGTAGGCGCGAACCGCCTGATCCACGTCTTGAATGTCGGTGATGATCGGCTCGATGCCGTAGCTCTTCATGCTGTCGTGGGCTCCCCAGCCCATTCCGCCCGTCAGCAGCACCTTGCAGTCGCTGATGTTGGCTGCCATCTGGGAGTGCTTATCCTGAGAGGCTGCGTCGTATCCATGGGGCGTGCCGGGCTGCTCCTCGTGCGGGTGGTCCCCAAAGGTGTGGTGCCCGACCTTGGACCTCACCTCACGGCCCACCATCTTGCCATCCTCCACCGAAACCACCACGTAGTACTGGGCGCGCCCGAAATGCATGCTGATGCTCTTGCGGTCGTCGGAGATTACCGCGATCTTCATTTTCTCACCCTTTGTGAGTCCAAACTCTGTACGCTGCTACTTGGCGGGTCTAACAGTCCACGGCAGCGGTGGCTGCCGGCTATCTCGGCCTGTGTTCTTCGTAGACAGCCCTCTTGAAGTAGCCGCGACTTCCATAGATGGCGGCGATGGGGTTATGCCCAGTCACCCGATCCTTGGCAACCAGGCAGGTGACCGGGGCGTCCGAGTGCTTGATGAACAGGGTATCGTGCCCCACACACAGTCCAAAGACGATGTTGAACTGTGTGTTGTCGCGGTTCAGCACCGCCGCCTGCCCGATGGGATTGCAGACCGCCTCATAGGATCCGGGCCGCACCTTCTGCGAGTCGGCGATGTCCAGTTCCTCCTTGGGGATGGAACCGTTTTTGCAGGCGACCGAGGCAACTTCGAACCCGTTGGCCTCCAACACGCGCGAGAGGATCTTTGCTTCGTCACGCAGGCCGACGCAGAAGGCTATCCCCAGCTTCCGGTAGCCCATCCGGCGAGCGAACTCCATCGTCTCTTCGACCCGAGTCCAGTGTAGGTATCCTTCAGCCTCAACCAGTGCGGACTCGCGAGCCATCTGATATAGGGTGGGATCGGAGAGGCGCGCTCGGGTATTGGTCACCTCTCCGTCTCGCATTGGGCAGTTCTCCGGAGCGGCTTCCAGGTGGCCCGATCGGCACACAAAGACCTTGCACTCGGCACATGCAGCCATCGGTGAGTTCTTCCCCCTTCAACTCGGTTTCCACCGGATCTGGTCCCGCAACGTTGCGCTGCCGTTCATCCCCGGCGCGCTTCCGCTATCTCCCGGGCAGCCGCGACCGCGAAGAACGCCGTGGCTAGTGAGTTGATCTCCTCGCTTTCGTAGTCCTCAATGCGGCCAGCATCACATAGCGTCGCGATAGCTGGATCCAGGGGCAGCTTGGCTAGCAGCGGGGCGCCGGCTGCCTTGGCCAACTCGTCGCCCCTGCTCGGCCCGAACAGTTCGTGGCGTTGGCCGGTCTCTGGGCAGGTGAAGTAGCTCATGTTCTCTACCACCCCGAGAATAGGCACCTTCATGTTCTCTGCCATTCGGACCGCCTTGCGCACGACCATCCCCGCCAGGTCCTGCGGAGAGGAGACGACAACTGCGCCGGACAGGGGGAGCGACTGCATGGCAGTGAGAGGCGCATCCGCGGTGCCTGGCGGCAGGTCCACCAGCAGGTAGTCCAGGTCTCCCCACACCACGTCCGTCCAAAACTGCTTTATCGCGCCGGCGATTAGGGGACCGCGCCATATGACGGGCATGTCGGCCTCTGGCAGGAGCAGGTTCATGGAGACAACCTGCACGCCGAGACGAGACCTCACGGGGAAGATCCCCATCTCGCCGAAATCAGCCTTTTCGGTCAGGCCAAACATCTTTGGGATGCTGGGTCCGGTGATGTCCGCATCGAGTATGCCCACTCTCAGACCCTCTCGTGCCAACGAGACCGCGAGTGACGCGGTGACTAGGGACTTGCCGACCCCGCCCTTGCCGCTCATTACCGCCACCACCCGGCCGATATTGCTCAATTGCTGGGCCGAAGTGGGGCCGCCTTCTTCCCCGCCGAAGACCCGTACCCTTTCCTCCGGCGAAAGAGTGCCGAAGGTGACGGCCACGTCCTTGACTCCTGGCAGGGCCATTACCTCTCGTTTGACGTCCGCCTCGATCTGATTCGTGAGGGGACAAGCGGGGGTGGTAAGGGCAACGGTCACGTCGACCCGTCCGTCCTCAATCTGGACCTCTTTAACCATTCCGAGCTCGATTAGATTGCGATTGAGCTCGGGATCGATAACGGCCTCTAGGGCCTTTCTTACCTGGGCATCGTCGACCATATTTGGATAGTGCCTCCTTGCTGCTTTTCCGGTGCGTGGCCCGGCCGCCAGATCATTATCGGACACGGGGTTGATGCGCTGAAATTAACGGGCATAAGCTCATAATATTCCTGCGCCGCAGATGTGTCAACACGCTGCCGAAGGATGCGCGAGGTCCGCCTCACCGGGATGGAAGCCACCGAATTA
>JAJYKO010000620.1 GCA_021788565.1 Chloroflexota bacterium | reverse complement strand
GCAGCTTCTCTGCGTTGAGCCGAGCACGATCGGCAAGGCGGCGCTCGTCGGCCTCCAGCCTCGCCAGTGCCTCCGGGTCCGAAAGGCCGGTCTCCACCAGCTTCAATCCGGTGCGGTAGACGAGCTCACGGTGACCCACGGCGACTCTGCGGAGCAGTTCACCCCACCTCTCCCTCTCCCTGGAGGGCAGGGCATCTTCCCTTTCCGGGAGAGGGTGACCTCGCTGCTTCAGTGCCTCCGCAAGGTTGGCGAACTTGTAGGGAGACCGCGTGACGTTGCGCAATCGCGCCAGGAGGGCGCTGCGCGTGGACATCAGCCGCTCTGCCAGTTGCAGGAAACCCTGTGACGTTGGCGGCTTCACTTTGGCGCGGAGCCAGGCGAAGGCCGTCGTGGCCGGGACTTCCGGTGGCTTTCGCTCGAAGATGGAGACCTCGAGTTGAGCAACGGCCCCCTGCAGCCCCGTGCCGATCCGATAGTAGTGCTCGGCCCCTTCCAGTGACTCGAGCCGGCCCTCGGACCGGTCGGTCCGGGCCAGAAGAACTCCCATTTCCCATCCAGGGAGCGATCCGAAGAAATCGGTGGGGTCTACCTCCTCAAACACCACTTCCTTGGGCTCGATAGGGTACTCCTGTCGCTGGTTCTGCTCAGATTCTAGAAACCAGCGGTTTACCGGTAGGTCCGGTGTGAACAGTAGACCATCCACCGATGGAAGGGTCTCCGGGTCCGCGCCCAGTTCCCCGGCTAGGAGCGACGCCAGCGGACGAACGTTCCTCTGCATAAGCGCTTCGGTGGCCTCAGCCCGAATCTGACCGTAGGAGGCAAACTCGAGGTTCCACTTGAAGTCCAGCGCCTGGAGAGTCAGCCCATTCCCGTTCATGTCAAGGCCAACGATCACGTCGGGGTTGGGCAGTCCAGCCCTTGAGAGGGCGGTCTGCAGTGCGTCGTTTCCGGCCAGCGGAACGATCTTCCGCACCGAAGCGGCATCTTCCGGCCACGAAATGCCAGCATCCACTCGGCCGTGCAACGCCCGCAATCCTACTTCTTCCCACCTGTGGCCGATGTGCTCGCTGGCACCACCCCAGTTGCCGACGAGGCGCTCTCGCCTCAGCTCTCGATTGGACGGCGGTTGGCCTCTCATTTGGCCTCCAAGCTGACAACTGTTAGTTAGTAGCTGACCACTAATGCCTATTGTAGCAACTATGCCGGTGTGTGCGACAAAGGTACCTCTCCTGTTAGAATAACATTACGGGCGATGGCGCTTCTCGTTCCATGCCCCGAGGAGGCTTTTCTCATACATGCGACCTATTCGTACCTTTACTGTTGTTCCGTCCTTGCCCCCGCGTCTGGAACGATTGCGCGAGCTAGCGTACAACATGAGATGGGTATGGGACGTCGAGACATTGGAACTGTTCCGGCGGCTAGACGTTAATCTGTGGGAGGCTAGCGGACACAATCCGGTGCGGATGCTGGGCGCGCTGCGCCAGGACCTGCTGGACGAGGTGGCCAATGACGATACCTTCCTGTCTCATCTGAGCCGCGTCGCGGAGCAGTTTGATGACTACATGAATGCAAAGACGACCTGGTTCCGTCGCACCTATCGCGGGACCGAGGGCCTGACTGTGGCCTATTTCTCGATGGAGTTTGGCATCTCGGAGTCGCTCCCCAACTATTCGGGTGGCCTGGGAGTGCTGGCCGGCGATCACTTGAAGTCCGCGAGCGACCTGGGCATCCCCCTGGTTGGTGTCGGGCTGCTGTATCAGGAGGGATACTTCCGGCAGTACCTGAACGCTGATGGCTGGCAAGGCGAAAACTATCCGGACAACGACTTCTACACCATGCCTATCTCCCTGCAGCGCACTCCGAACGGCTCCCCCGTGACGGTTCAGGTGGATCTGCCGGGCCGACCGCTTCGTGCCCAGGTGTGGAAGGTGCAGGTGGGCCGGGTCCCACTGTACCTGCTGGACACCAACATCGACGGCAACCGGCCCGACGACAGGGACATCACGGATCGCCTGTATGGAGGCGATACCGATATGAGGATCAGGCAGGAGATTCTCCTGGGAATAGGCGGCATTCGGGCGCTGAACGCCGAGGGAATCGTGCCTTCGGTCTGCCACATGAACGAAGGGCATGCCGCCTTCCTGGCCCTGGAACGAACTCGACAGCTGATGTCCGGCCAGGGGCTCAGCTTCGCCGACGCGCGGGAGGTGGCTGCCGCCGGTACTGTGTTCACCACCCATACACCTGTGCCGGCGGGCATTGACGTCTTCTCTCCAGACATGATGGAGCGCTACTTTGGTGGCTTCTATCGCGGACTTGGCCTGACTCAGCCCGAGTTTATGGCTCTCGGACGACAGAATCCCAACGACGTGCAGGAGCCCTTTTCAATGGCTGTGCTGGCGCTGCGACTGGCCAGCAAGGCTAACGGTGTCAGCCAACTCCACGGTCACGTGTCGCGCAAGATGTGGCAGGGGGTGTGGCCGGGAGTTCCGGAGAATGAGGTGCCGATCTCGGCGATAACGAACGGCGTGCACGCGACGACCTGGGTATCTGGTCGGGACCTCGGTGCCGTCTTCGACCGTTATCTGGGTCCCCGATGGAAGGACGACCCTACCGATCCGGCGGTGTGGGAGGGCATAGATAAGATACCCAGTGACGAACTCTGGCGAGTCCACGAGCGACGCAGGGAACGATTGATCAGCTTCGCGAGAGAGCGGCTGGCGAGTCAGTTGGAGCGACGGGGCGCTCCCAGTTCGGAGGTCGAGGCTGCCAGCGAGTGCCTGGATCCCGAAGCACTTACCATCGGCTTTGCACGCCGCTTCGCCACCTACAAGCGTGCAACCCTGCTGTTCCGCCATCCAGAGCGATTGGCGGCGATCCTGGGGGATAAAGAGCGGCCAGTGCAGATCATCGTCGCCGGGAAGGCTCACCCTCACGATAATCCGGGGAAAGAATTGATCCGGCAGGTCATACACTTCGCCGGTCAGGAGCCTTTCCGCAGGAAGATCATCTTCCTGGAGGACTACGACATGGTGGTCGCCCGCCACATGGTGGGCGGGGCCGATCTGTGGCTCACGACCCCCAGGCGTCCTCTGGAGGCCAGCGGCACCAGCGGCATGAAGGCGGCTTTCAACGGCGGACTCAACCTGAGCGTACGGGATGGCTGGTGGGACGAGGCCTACCGACCGGACCTCGGCTGGGCTATTGGGAAGGGCGAAGAGTACCAGGACCTGGAATACCAGGACGAGGTAGAGGCCAACGCCACCTACAACCTGCTGGAGAAGGAGATCGTTCCCCTCTTCTACACCCGTGGACCGGATGGACTTCCGAGGGGCTGGATCGCGAAGATGAAAAACAGCCTGAAGGCTCTCGCTCCCGCATTTAACACTCATCGGATGGTGATGGACTATACTGCGCAGATGTACGATCCGTCTTTCGAGCGGTACAGGCTGTTGGCCTCGGATAGCGCCGGCCGCGCAAAGGATCTGGCCAGGTGGAAATCAGAGATGCGGAACCGCTGGCCAGAGGTTCGCATTCTCCGGGTGGAGGCCGATGCCCCGAGCGAGGTGCCGGTTGGCTCTCTCGTCGAAGTAAGGGCGAGCGTGCATCTAGGGAGCGTCAGGCCGGAAGAAGTTGAGGTGGAGCTGTACCAGGGGAACGTGGATGCTAACCTGGAGATTCAGGGCGGCACCCCCATCCCGATGGTCTGCGTCGAGCGGAACGGAGATGGAACCTACGGTTATAGCGGCTCCATACCATGTGCTTCCAGCGGACTGAGGGGTTACGCGCTGCGGGTGCTTCCGAAGAACGACACGCTCAGCAACCCCTACGAGCCACGCCTGATCCTCTGGGCTCAGTAGCGAGGTTCGGCGTGGCTCTACAACCCCTTCTTCCGCGCGCCGGTATCCGCGTAGGGTAGTCCGCGCCATATTCCACGAGTTCGAGTATACGGCAGGTATGAACCTCATATGAGCCAGAATCAGGGCATTGGCGGCCTCAGCGGTAACCAGCACAGCGTTGCCTCTCGGGTCGGGCTGGGTTTCGTCATGGCGCTGTTCGTTCTTGGGAGTTTCTGCTCCGGTTGGTTCTTTCTATCGAAGGCCACCAGTCGTCTCGCGGCTGCTAATCCCGTTCCGAACACCGGCAGCGAGAAGCGGGCGGGCGCCGACATCCCTTCCGTGCCTGACAGCACCTCGGAATCCGCTGCCAGCGTACCCGCTAAGCAGGCTTCCGACCCGCGGTATGCATTCCTTCTCCTCGGGTATGGTGGTGGGGGCCACGATGGGGCTTACCTGACGGACTCCATGATGGTCGTGATCGTCGACCCGAATAAGAAGAGCCTCACCATGCTCTCTCTCCCGCGCGATTCCTGGGTTCCGCTCATCTTCAATGGGCAAACCGCCGTCTACAACAAGATCAACACGGCCTATGCATT
>JAJYKO010000619.1 GCA_021788565.1 Chloroflexota bacterium | reverse complement strand
TTCTTCCACCAGCGTGCGGGCCAGAACGGGATCGTTGACCCCAGCCCCTCCATCAACCGTGTCCGCCAGATGTTGCTCGAGGGAATCCTCGACCTCGTCACACGGCACGTATGCGCTGAAGCCGGCTCCCGACACGATCACGTTCCCACTGCGGCCGGCCTTGCGCTTGCACACGAGGACCACGTTCTGGGCAGATTCCCGCGCCGCAAGGGCAGCTTCCAGGGCGGCCATTCCGCCCCCTATCACAAGGACATCGCTCTCCGCCGCCTGAACCAGTTCGCCCATTCCGGAATCCACCTCCTGCGCGTGTGACAGGTCGCCCATCGTGCAAGGTCCGCGGGCCCGAAAGCGCATTGACAGCCTTCGGACCCGCTGGCCCTGGACGAGGTCCTTACTTCCGTGATGCTACTGCTGCTCCTTGGCCAGGTCCATTAGAGGCTGCACCTGGGACTCCATCTCGGCCCACGTCGACTCTGCCTCGGCCGGGGTCATTGCACGTGCTGTCAAGCCGGAGGCGTCCATCTTCTGCTGGTGCTCAGGGCTATTCAGCGCCTGTCTGATAGCGCCGCTCAAGGCATCGACCGCGTCCTTCGGCGTGCCGGCTGGAACGGAGAGGATGCGAATCGTGGCCATCACCACCGGGTAGCCCTGGTCGGTAGCGGTCTTCAAATCCGGGAAGAACTTCGTCGGCTGCTTGTCCAGTATAGCGAGAAGTCGAACCTTGCCGCTCTTGACCTGTGGCAAGAAGGCCCCAGCGCTTCCGACCTGAACCTGAGTGTGTCCGCCCAACAACGCGGTCAGAGCCGGAGCGGCCCCATCAAACGACACGATATTAAACCTGGTGCCGGTCAACTTCTCTAGCTGAAGGATAGCCAGGTGCTGGTGGCTCAGCACGCCGGTGAACCCAACCGATATGGTGTTAGGCTTGGCTTTGGCGGCATCGATCAGATCCTTAAGGGTTTTGTACGGACTGTCGGCGCTGACCGCGATTATATCGGACTCCACCACATGATTGCCGACAGGCTGGAAACTCTTCCGGGTGAAAACGGATTTCCGCGCCGGATCCAGGTACATCGTGATGGATGACGGGATCGGCGTGTAGCCCAAAGTGTAGCCGTCGGGTTTGGCCATTGAGAGCTCCGTTATGCCAACCTGACCGCCTGCGCCGGCCTTGTCCACGACCTGTACAGGTGTTCCAAGCTCCTTCTCTAACAGCGGCGCTAGAATTCGAGCTCCGACGTCGACATCACCGCCCGCGGGGTAAGCGACGACCAAGCTGATGACCTTGCCCTTCTGAGGCCAGTCGGCTTTGGCCGCAGGAGCATTTGTGGGAGCCATAGGGGCCGTGGTTGGCTCAACAGCCTTCGGGGGCGCGGGAGCCTGGGTGGGGGCTGGAGATGCCGGCTGGGAACAGCCGGCCGTGGCCACGAGAAAGAGCGCGAAGGTCGCCGCGAGCAAGACACGTAGACGGATCATAGTCTCCTCCAATCTCTGTTCTTGAGCGCCTCTCAAGGGTCCAATCGTCAGATACCCACGCCGCGAGAAGAAGCACACGTCATCGTGTCCATTGCGCAGAGCGCCTCACCGCGCCAGGAGGAGCAGACTGCTTACAGGCCTTGTCGATCACCTCCCTATCGGACAGATCCGTCGGGTAGCTTGAGTCGTGTCTGGTTTGTGGTGTGTTGCCTCAAGCCATTAGCCGCTGGTTGTCCGTAAATGGTCTGCCCGTCTTGCCGGTTCCGAATCGTCACCGCGCTGGGCCAACAACTGCCATGGTCGTGGTCTGGCACTGGGGACAGCATCCAGACCACACCGCCTATGCGGAGGCCAGTCGTCAACAGCTAGATGAACCTCGGCCTTGAGGCGTAGACCGCGAACAAGTGGTCAGATCACGCCACTCTTCTGCATATCGGACATCAGCTCGGGTGTTATTCCCAACTGCCCGTACACCTCGGCGTTGTCCGCTCCAAGCTCGCGTCCGGCCCATCGGACCTTACCCGGCGTCCCCAGCATCCGGAACATCACGTTCTGCATCTTCACCTCGCCCAGTTCGCGGTCGGGTACGGCCACGATGCTCTGCAGCGCCTGATACTGGGGATCCGTGAAGATGTCGGATATGTCGTAGATAGGTGCAACGGCGGCCTCGGCCTGTTCGAAGACGTCCACCACCTCTGCCAGATCGCGCTGAGCGATCCAGCCGCCGACGGCAGCGTCCAGTTCGCTGGCATGAATGACACGCTCCGACCCACTTTTGAACCAGGGCTCCTCGATATACTCAGGGTGGCCGACTAGCCGCATGACCCTCTCAGCTATGGACTGAGCGCTGGTGGAGATGGCTACCCACCTGCCATCTCGGGTCTTATAGGTATTGCGCGGGGCGTTGTTGATGGAGCGATTGCCGGTGCGCTGCTGGACAATGCCCAACTGGTCGTACCAGATAGCTTGTGGACCCAAAATGGTGAGGATGGGCTCGATGATGGCCAGGTCGATCACCTGGCCGGTTCCACCCCGCGCGTCCCGATTGAACAGGGCAAACATCACCGCGTTCACCCCCGCGAGGGCAGCTATACCATCGGCAAGGGCCAACGGGGGCAGCGTAGGCGGCCCATCACACTCACCCGTGATATGGGCAAAGCCGCTCATGCTTTCCGCCAACGTTCCGAAGCCCGGACGATGTGCGTATGGGCCAAACTGGCCGAAGCCAGTCGTGCGAAGCACAATCAAGCGCGGGTTCATCTCCAGCAGTCGATCCGGGCCAAGGTTCCACTTCTCCAACGTGCCCGGGCGGAAATTCTCAATAAACACATCAGCCGTCTCCAAGAGCCGCAGCAGGATCTCCTGAGCCTTGGGTTGAGAGAGGTTGAGTGTGATATTCCGCTTATTTCGCCCGATCAGCTTCCACCAGAGAGGCACGCCATTCTTGGAGTAGCCGTGGGATCGGACGGGGTCACCCCTGGGGTGTTCGACCTTAATAACGTCCGCCCCGAAGTCCGCCAGGAAAGTCGCGGTCAACGGCCCGGCGAAAAGGGTGGCTGCGTCCACAACACGAACTCCCGCCAGCGGGGCTTGCTCGTCGGTCACCATTGCGACACGGCCTCCTCATCAAGTTGCGGCAGACAGCGGTAGTGTATCCGTGGATACACGAGTCTGTCAAGCACCGGGTGGCGGATTGGCGGGCACGAACAGCAGGCGTGTCGGGTTGCCTCGCCGCACGTATGATAGAATGAAGTGGGATTTCGGCCCGCCGTAGATCACCGCGATTGGAGCCAAAATGCGAGATTCCAGCATCGGCCCGGGCAGTGAGAGAAGGCTACTGCGGGACGGGGCATATCAAGTTCTCAGACAATGGATCTTAGAGCAGCGCCTGCACTGGGGCCAGGAGTTGCTGGAGACCGACCTCGCTGCCGAACTCGGCATCAGCCGAACCCCAATACGCGAAGGAATCCGGCAACTGGAATCCGATGGACTCATCATCCGGACCCACGCTGGCCGGCTTCGGGTTCGGGAATTCTCCGAGCGCGACATCGCGGAGATCTACGAAGTTCTGATCCCATTGTATGGGCTGTCAGCGGAGCTCGCCGCGGCGCACTACTCGCCAGAAGTGGACGCCCGCTTTGAGACTATCCTGGCCACCGCCGATGTGCTCCGGGATCCGATGGAACTGCAGCGCCTCAACGACGAGTTCCACAGGCTGATCGCGGAGATCAGCGGCAATCAATGGCTGACGCGGACGCTGCTTTCACTACGAGAATACTCCACGGCCTTCCGAAGGTCCCTGGCAAGTGACGAGGGGCGCTGGCGAGCATCCCAGGAAGATCACAAACAGATACGGGAGCTGCTTCGCGCCGGTCGGGGCGTGGAGGCGTCCAACCTGATGGAAGAGCATATCCGCCACGCCAGGGATAGGCTGCTGGCGCTGCGCCCGTAGTTCTGGCGCATTCGACGGCCGCGCTTCATCGAGATGCAGAACCGCGAGCGAGCGCGAAGACGGGCCAACATGGGCGAGTGGGGGCTGCGGTCAGACGGCTCAGAATGAGGGCTCCGGCGACTGCCGGAGCCCTCATTCTGAGCCGAAGGAATCAGGCCTTGCGGCCCAACCGTGACTAGAAGCCCGATCCGCGGCCGAACCGGCCCGCCGAGGGCGTCGAGGCCGAGCGGCTGACGCTGAAGCCCTCTCCGTTCGCTGTCAGGACCGATGGCCTCGCGACGGCGGTGCCGCCGGGGCCGGCCATCGTTATGGGCTGCGCGCCGGACTGCGCAATGGTTACGGTCTTGCCGTTTTCGACAGCCGTGCCACCACTGAACTGAACCGTGCCAAAGTTGTCGATCGGCACCACTCTATTACCAACGCTCGGGGCCTCCTCGACCCACTCCGCTGACGATAGCGAGGAAGCATACTGCACCGGCGTAGTGAATGTCTCTCCGGTCGTGTGGTTCT
>JAJYKO010000618.1 GCA_021788565.1 Chloroflexota bacterium | reverse complement strand
CAGGGTGAAGCCGTGGCGCTCGTACAGCCGCTTGCCGGGGATGTTCGTCGGGAAGCCCGCCAGAACCATCTTGTGATAGCCCAGCGAACGAGCACGCGCCTCCAGCGCACCGAGGAGCGAGTCGCCAATACCGCGCCCGCGATGCTCCCGGGCGACGTAGAGCGAAAAGTCGACCACCTGTTCGTAAGCCCGCCGGGGATTGAAGACATTCAGCGAGCCCCAGCCGAGCACGATGTTCGTGCCATCCGCCGCTACCAGGACCGGGTAGCGCAGCCCATGAGCCGCCAGCCACTCCGCCCGCTCCTCTGCGCTGCGCAACTCCGTCTCGAGCGTCGCGACACGGTCCTCGATACCCTGATTGTAGATGCGAGCGATCGCCGCCGCGTCATCAAGCGTTGCATCCCGAATCTGCACGTTTCCCTCCCATTGGATGGTCTGCACCAGCCCCGACCAGGACCGCGCCCGCTGGCTCAGTCCACTGAGGTAGGCTGCCAGAAAGTCGAGCGCGCCGGGATCTATGCAATAGTAGCTGTTGGACGGCGTCGCACCGTCACCACTCGTCTGGACCAGCCCTGCTTCCCGAAGCGTACCGAGGTGCTCGGACAGGCTGGATTGCGCGAGCGAGAGAGCCTGAGCGAGTTGCGAGGCTGTGCAGTCCTTGCCCTCGGCGAGGAGTTCCACGAGGTGAAAGCGGATGGGGTTGGCGAGGGCACGGAGCATCCGTACCGCCCGTGCCTCGGCCGCTGACTGCTCCGTCTTCAAGGTCTTCATGGCGCCCCCTGCCGCGCTATCGGATTTTCGCGATTATCCGATACGACAGGAAGGTTTGTCAAGAGGGTGCGCGAGCGCTCAGGACACGGCGTAGCACACGCATGCCTGTCACAGAGCTTCCCACTCGTCGCGCTGGATTCCGGCCTGACGCAAGATGCGGATTAGGAGCGGCAGACCAATATCGCCCTGGTGGGGGTTGGGGATCCACAGGCGCATCGTGCCGCGGAGCATGTACTGGTGGCGGCCACCGGAGTAAGGACCATCGAGGCCCAGACGCTGCAGATACGAGATCAATTCTCTTCGAGAGATCGGCCCGAGGGTCGGCATTCAGGCTACGTCTTTGGTGACAGTGAGGTCGATGCCGTCAACGACAGGGATTGGGAGGCGCCGGTCGAAACTGAGGAGAAGCCAGCCTTCCAGAACGCTCTGTAACTCGCCCCGGCAGTCTTCGAGGGTGCTGGCGCTGGAGTAAACACCTTGAAAGCCTGGAATTTCGCCATAGTAACTGCCATCTTCCAAGATCTCGTAAATCGCGCGCCGCATGGCCGCGCGGATGTATTCGCTCAACACCTGGTGTGCACCTCCACGGCTTGGCAGTCGGTTTCCTCACGCAGCCATGATGATTCTATCTGTCTCACCAGCCGTCGGCAACCTCTGTTGCACAAGGTGAGCTTCGATGACTGTTCTAGCGAAGCGGAGGGTCGCTTCAGGGACGTCCCTGAAGCGACCCTCCGCTTCCTCTATACCTCTCTGAACTCGCCCTCGACGGTGCCCTCGTCCGGGCCCTTGCCGCCCTGCTCTCCGCCGCCGGGCTCGCCACCCGGAGGCGTCTCACTACCGGGCTGGCTGTACATGGCGCTGCCCAGCTTCTGGAGTGACTGGTTCAGCTCCTCGGTTGACCGCTTGATGTAGTCGACATCCTGACCCTGCAGCGCTGAGCGGACCGCGGCGATCTTGCCCTCGATCTCTGTCTTCAAGTCAGCCGGGTACTTGCCCTCGTAATCCTTGATCATCTTCTCAGCCTGGTAGGCGGCCGTGTCGGCCACGTTGCGAGCCTCCACCTCGTCGCGCCGCTTCTGGTCCTCAGTCGCGTGCATCTCGGCTTCCTTCACCATCTTGTCGATCTCATCCTTGCTGAGGCCGCTGGATGCGGTGATGGTGATCTTCTGCTCCTTGCCCGTGGCCTTGTCCTTGGCGGACACGTTGAGGATGCCGTTGGCGTCGATGTCGAAAGTGACTTCGATCTGCGGCAGACCTCGGGGTGCCGGCGGAATACCGTCCAGGATGAATCGACCGAGGCTCTTGTTCTCGTTGGCCATCGACCGCTCGCCCTGCAGTACGTGGATCTCGACGCTGGTCTGGCTGTCCGATGCCGTCGAGAAGATCTGGCTCTTGGACGTTGGGATGGTGGTGTTCCGATCGATCAGCTTGGTGGATACCCCGCCCAGGGTCTCGATGCCCAGGGACAGCGGCGTCACGTCCAGCAATAGGACATCGCGCACCTCGCCCTTCAGAACACCCGCCTGGATGGCGGCTCCGACCGCGACCACCTCGTCGGGGTTCACGCCCTTGTGGGGCTCCTTGCCGAACACCTTTCGCACGGCATCCTGAACCGCGGGCATACGGGTCTGGCCGCCCACCAGGATCACCTCGTCCACCTGGTTGGGACCAACGCCGGCGTCGGTGAGCGCCTGCCTCACGGGACCGATGCTTCGCTCGATCAGGTCCCCGGCCAACTGCTCCAGTTTCGAACGGGTCAGCGTAATAGTCAAATGCTTCGGACCGGTAGCGTCGGCGGTTATGAACGGGAGGTTCACTTCGGTCGACATGGTCGAGGACAACTCTATCTTCGCCTTCTCCGCGGCTTCCTTAAGCCTCTGGAGCGCCATCCGATCCTGTCTGAGATCGATGCCGTTTTCCTTCTTGAACTCGTCTGCCAGCCAATCGATCACGCGCTGGTCGAAGTCGTCGCCACCGAGGTGGGTATCGCCGTTGGTGGACTTCACCTCGAAGACGCCCTCGCCGAGTTGCAGGATCGAGATATCGAAAGTGCCGCCTCCCAGGTCGTAGACCGCGATGGTCTCGTCCTTCTTCTTGTCCAGGCCGTAGGCCAGGGACGCGGCGGTCGGCTCGTTGATGATACGCAGGACGTTCAGCCCGGCGATAGTGCCGGCGTCCTTCGTCGCCTGCCGCTGGCTATCGTTGAAGTAGGCGGGCACGGTAATGACCGCTTCTGTCACTTTCTCCCCAAGGTAGGCTTCCGCATCCTGCTTGAGCTTCTGCAGGATCATCGCCGAGACTTCGGGAGGAGAGTAAGCCTTGCCGCCCGTGTAGACTCGAACGTCGCCGTTGGAGGCTTCGCCCATCTTGTACGGCACGAGCTTCTTGTCGCGCTCTACGTGCGCATCATTGAACTTGCGCCCCATGAAGCGCTTGATCGAAAAGATAGTGTTTTCGGGGTTGGTGATAGCCTGTCGCTTCGCTACCTGACCAACCAGCCGTTCGCCTGACTTGGATGTGGCTACCACCGAAGGTGTGAGCCGTCCACCCTCAGAATTGGGTATGACGACGGGCTCGCCGCCCTCCATGACAGCCACTACCGAGTTTGTGGTACCAAGGTCAATCCCAATAACCCTCGGCATGCCCATCACTCCTTATGAACTGTGTTCGGTCTGATTGCTGTTATGATACTGCCTGCCTACCTTGACCATGGCAGGCCTGATCACTCGGTCGTGGAGCCGGTAACCCCTCTGGAACTCCTGCACTACCACGTCGGTGTCGCCCTCGCCCTCCTCACGCATAACAGCCTCGTGCACGTGGGGATCGAACTCCTTGCCGAGGGCATCGATCGTGGTGACGCCTTCCTGCTCCAAAATGGTCCTCAGCTTCTTGTCTATCAGCTTTACCCCCTCGACCCAGCTCTGGGACTGGGCATCCGCTGGGATAACGCCGATAGCTCGCTCGAAATCGTCCAAGACCGGCAGGATCTTGCGGATCAACCCCGCGTTGGCGAACCTTGTGAGGTCAGCCTTCTCCTGCTCGGTGCGCCTCTTGAAGTTGGCCAGGTCGGCCTCGGCGCGCTGCCAATTGGCCAGATTTCTGTCTGCTTTCGCCTTTTCCTCCTCCAGCCGGGCTTGAAGGGTGCCCGACCCCGAACCGGCGGCCGTCCCAACCGCGGCCTCATCCTTTGTGGGGTTGGTCTGGTCGGTAGCCGCCTGCTCGGGGGCATCCTCGTAATTACCAGCCATGCTACCTCCGCTGCTGCAACGATTGTTCGACGAGCCGGTCCATCAGGTCTCCCATGAATCTGACCATGGACACGGTTCTCCAATATCTCATCCTGGTGGGACCGACGACGCCCAGTACGCCCGCGGCCTGGTCGGAGACGCCGTAGCGCCTGAGTATCACGCTCCACCTGCGCATCTCCTCGTCCCGATTCTCACTTCCGATGACCACCCGCAACTCGCCGCTGTCGAGTACCTCGGTGAATAGGGGCGCGAGCCTCGATCCGTGCTGGAGGGTCTCCATCAATTCCACCACGCGATCGACTCTTCCGAACTCGGGCTCCACGGAGACGAAGCTGATACCCTCGTAGAAGATATCGCCGCCCCAGTTCCGCTGGCTCTGCTCGATCATACGAGCAGCCGTGTTGGCGAACTCCTGCTCCAGTCCGGAAAACTTA
>JAJYKO010000617.1 GCA_021788565.1 Chloroflexota bacterium | reverse complement strand
TCGAAGACGCTCGATGATCTCCACGAGCTCGACGGCGCGGTGGTCGCAGGTGTGCCGCTTCAGCACCGTCTCGCGGCCGTGCGAGCCTATACGTGCTCTGGCCTCGGCATCGTCGGCCAGCCAGCGCAGGGCTTCCACCATTTGGGATGGGCTGTGGACCGCGACGTAATCCTTGCCTTCCTCGAACAGCCCCGAGTCGTCCACCCACCCAGCCGAGATCAGCGGAATTCCACAGGCCAGCGCCTCAAACACCCTGATCGTGGGGGTGCCGCGCAGTGCGTTGACGTACTCCCTGCGCGGGATGTGCACGGTTATCTTGCTGGAGGCATACACCTCCGGCGCCCTGTAGTTTGGCAGCCAACCCTTCCAGTCGATGCCGCTCTGCCGAAGGGCCTCGAGCACCTCGGGTGGGTAGCGAACGCCGAACAGCGAGAAACGGAGATCCGATGCGGATCTGCTCGGCTCGATCAGATACTTCCACGTGGTGTGATTGCGATCGTCGTCTCCCCAGTTGCCCACGAACACCACGTCGCAGCTCTTGGGACGCACCAGCGGCCTGAACAGCTCCACGTCAGCCCCCTCGTGGTACAAAAGCACCTCCGGTCCGCTGACAGAGGCGCGGTAGATGTCGGCTATGGTGGGCCCGTAGGCGAGGATCGCCGCGTAACTCTCGAGTCCCATGGCCGGAATGCGCCACGGCTCGGTGAAAGCCCTGTGGTGCGTGTCGTGGAAGGCGGCAACCACGCCGAGACGGGCCGACACCTCTCCGATTGCCTTAACCAGGTCCGGCGGGTTCCACTCGTGAACGATGCATGCGTCCACCCGCGACAGCGTGTCGGTCAGCCAATCGTACAGGTGGGCTCTGCCGTCGAGCACGTAGGAGCGATGGTCGATGAACGGAAAGTGCCGCTGGAATTCCTCCACCGGCCCGAGGCCGTGGTCGCGGACGAGATTTGAGAGGGACCAGTTTCCCTCTTCCTCCAATGTAACGACATGATGGCCCAGCTTCTTGAGGCTCCTGACGAGACCTCGAAGGAAGTGGGCGTTGCCATGATTCCAATCGGAGACGATGGAATGGCAGAACAGGGCTATGCGCAGCTTGTTGTTTTCAGCCATCCACCGGCTGCTCTCGTCATCGATTTGGAGGGATGGAACATCCGTGGTCACCTCAACGTGGACCGCACCTATTTTACGCGTTCGCCTGTCTCCCCGTCAGCCGTCAGCAGCAGGTGGGTCAGTACAGGGTCTTGTAGAGCCGGAAGTAGCGCTGGGCCATTTTCTGGCCGTTGTATCGCTCGAGTGCCCGGGCGCGCGCTGCTTTGGCGAGACGGACCGCCTCCTCGGGCCGCTCGAGCAGCATGGAGAGTTTCGATCGAAGGTCGGCCGCATCATTCCTGCGGTAGAAGAGGGCTGCATTCCCCCACACCTCGTGGAAAGAAGGAATGTCGTTGGCCAGGATAGCGCAGCCCGAGAGCGCTGCCTCCAGCGCCGAAAGGCCGAATGGCTCGTAGGAGGAGGTTGCCAGGTAGAAGCGGGCGGAGCTCAGAGCCGATCGGGTCTCCTTCCAGCTAAGCGCCCCCGTGTAGGCCGCGTTTTCGGTTTCCGGCAGCCGTGCCCTCTCTCCCGTGGGGCCCTCGGTTGGACCGATGAGCCTCAAATCCACCGGCAACCCGTCGGCGGCTTCCACTGCAACCGCTGCCTGTTTAGCCTCGTCCCACAGCCTGCCGGCAACAACCGCTCCGCCTGCCTTGGGAGCATCCTTATAGATGTCGGCCCACAGCCCGTTGTAGATCACTTCTGAGGGGCATCCATAGATCTCATCTAGATGCTGTGCCATGATTTGGGACGGGGATACCACAGCGGTGGCGCCGCCCAGGCCGCTGGAGACCATGCTCATGTAAGCCCGCAGGGCGGCATCTGCTTCCAAACAATTCGGATCAAACTTGCCACCCTGCCTGTGACACGCGATCCAGCTCAGGAGGTCGCTGTGGGCGACCACGACCTTCGAGACGTAGCTGTCCAGTCCGCCGAAGCAGAACTGGCTGGAATGCAGGACGTCCGCGTGCCAGCTCCGCGCCAGCTCACCCACCTCTTTGAGGGCCAGCTTCACGTCACCGTCGCTGCCCGGCATCCATTCCAGCTTGAGTTTCATCGTGACCAAGTCGATACCAAAACCCGACGCTACCTCCTCCAGGTCGTCGCGGTTCGGCTCTCCGAAGCACACCAACAACACGCTGCAGCCGTACTCTCCCGCCAGCCCCCTGGCAAGGTTCAAGCTGTACTGCCAGACCCCGCCCACAGCGTCGGTCGTCATCAGCACTCGCATTTATCGGATGCCTCCACGGCCCTTTCCCAGGCCCTCTCGTCCACAGGTCCGAGCACCTCCTCGTGCAGGTCAGATCCCGGGTAGAGGAAGAGCCCCACCGGCTCAGACACCCACACTCCCCTGGCGATGGCCTGCTGCCTCCACTCCTCCGTCCTTGCCCGTAGTTCGGGGTCCGTCTCGGGCAGCTCAATCAGATCTCCCTGAACCCATGGGATGAGCGACTTGGCGTGAGTCATCAGTTCGATTATGCGGCTGCCCTCCATCTGATAGCCCTTGTTGATCGAGTTCTGGATCTCGGGGAACGGGGATTCCAACCCGAACTCCACGCTGATGCAGCCCGCGGCGGCCAGACGTTCGAGCCCTCGCTCATCCCAGAGGTCGATACGGGTCTGGCAGCCAAACTGAACCGGCCGCTCCTGCGCCAGGCGGTCCAGCAGCGACCGGCAGCGGCCGAGGCCGAACACCTCGTCTATGAAGTAGACGTAGTCCACACCCCGGCCTCGCAGGGCTCTCAACTCGGCCATCACCAGCTCCATCGGCCGGCATCGAAACCGTCCGCGGAAGAAGCGACGGTTGCAGAAGCTGCAGCTATATGGACAGCCCCTGCTGTACTCTACTTCCGCCCCGCGCCCCTCTCCCCAGAAGACGTGGTGGCGATGTGTGCGCAACTCCAGGGGATAGCCGGTGAAGTCAAGCGCGGGCAGCAGACCGACGTCCATTGTGGCCACGTGGCTGGAGGCGCTGCCATCCGCATCTTCGCCCCAGACGGTGGCCATACTCGCCTGTCCCTGAGCGATCCTCACCAGCTCCGTCTCCGGCTCACCCCGTACGACCGCCTGACAGCGGAGTTGCTCCAGGACAAAGGCCGGTGTCGCGGAACCGTGCGGGCCGATCGCCACGACTGGCGCGATGGGGCTGAGCGCGGCAGTGGCCGCGGCGGGCACTCGGAGCTCCGGCTGCGGGCAGCGCCAGAAGAGGTAGGTGGGCGCCGTCGTCAGCACGATCAGATCGGGTTCGAGCGCCGCCACGCGCTGAGTCAGTGTCTCGTTGGAGAGTTGCTCCAGATGAGCGTCCACGACGGCGGCATCGAGGCCGGATTGCTTCAACAGGGCTTCCCCGTAGAGAAGCTCCAGCGGAAGGTGTGGCTCCGCACAGGCCCAGTAGTGCGAACCCTCGAAGTCCCAACGCGGGTTGACCAGGACAATCCGTTCGTAGCTCTCGGCCATCAGCTATCAGCCTTCAGAAGTTCAGTGAGCCGTTGGTTGACCCTCCACTGCTGGTGTTGGAGGGCGCAGCTGATCTCTTCCTCATTGGTGCTATGTATAGCGTAATGTAGCGCCGCTGTCCTGAATGCCAGGTAGGCTGCTCGGTAGAATTCCAGCAACAATACCACGTTGCCATCGCCCGTCTCAGCCTTCCAGGCTGCCAGCAGCCTTTCCACATTGCCGGCGTCCATCTCCCACTCCTCGCAGGCCCCGGCCAGATCCCAGAGGATGCTTTGTTCGCCGACCAGGGTGTGGTCCCGGAAATGGTCGGCGCCATCCGTCTTAAGATATACCGGTTCGGCCGATCCGCCTACCTCCAACCACTCGTGGGGAAACGGACGGCCGTCCAGGAGTGTCAGCGGCAGCGAGTCGATCTCAGCGCTGTAGCGTTGCCACCTCTCCACGAAGCCCCGGGCGTCCAGGCCAGCGGCCTCTCGCGTGTTGAGCAATATCATTTCCGTGAGCCGCGCGAACCTGAGCTCCGGCGGCAGACCGAAGCTACGCGCGACGAAAGCGTAATACTTGACGATCCGAGTGATGAGCGACTCCGACAGGTCGGATGGCTTCAGCGGCCTCCCATCCACGAACTCGTGCATCAGGAAGCCGTAA
This sequence comes from Chloroflexota bacterium, assembly GCA_021788565.1. The sequence continues at coordinate 286 of JAJYKO010000617.1, read as the reverse complement.
ACCAGGCCCAACACAGGAGGCGAGAAGCCCGCTACGGCGAGTAGCTCCGCCCGCGCCATCTTCTCCGCGCCGTATTCCCCGAGTCCCGCGAACTTGGCGAGGATCCGGCGGTGCTCTTTTGGTCCGTTGGGAGGGATCTCCATCGCTTCATGCGGGCCGGCAGGGCCGCCGGCCCGCGCGACAGAATGCAGGGCGTCGTCGAAGCTGAACAGTAGCTTGGTCCGCTCGGTCGAGCGGTGCACGACCGGCCAGCGATCCACCGACGGGTAGCAGCGCTCCCTCCAGC
>JAJYKO010000616.1:2478-4488 GCA_021788565.1 Chloroflexota bacterium | reverse complement strand
TACGTGATGTATCGATCGAGACTCATCCCTCGATGGCTGTCCGCCTGGGGTCTGGCCGGGCTCGCGTTGCTGTTCTCGATGGCTCTGTTGATCGCGTTCGGCGAAAGACCTTCAGGACCTTCAGGTTTGTTGGTGTTGTTGGCAGTCCCAATCGCCTTACAGGAAATGGTTCTTGCGGTATGGCTGATTGTCAAGGGATTCAATCCCTCTGCAATCGCCGCGTTGTCTGTGAAAGCAGCGACGAACGATCTCGTGTGCGCGGCATAGATTTACGATGTGCAACGGCGCTTTGCCGCTCCGCCGTAATCGACGGCGCTTTGCTCACGAGCCTGCCTTCAGGAGCGGATGCCCGATCTCGGTGAGTCCCTCTCCGTTGGCCTGGCCGGGTTCAGGTCCCACCCATGCTGGACGTCCAGTGGGATCTCGGCGTCACTCGTCACCACCTGGATGTCCTTCCGTGCGCCTGTCTCCTCGGCCAGGTCCTCCAGCGCCCCACGGAGTTGCTCGACCTCAGCAGCGTTGAACCGCTCGACCGCCCGTGTGGCCGACTGTCGAGGGGGCGTCCCGACCAGACGTGCGAGCAGGTCAACGGACGCCAACTCACCTTCGCTTGCGGGCCTTGGGTCATCGGAGGAGGCGGTTAGGGCGAAGAGTCCGCGCGCTCAGGATGTGATGTTCGGCGATCCTTTCCCTGGGTCTGGTTGGCGGCCGCGCAGGAGCCATCGCCCGCCACTGACGAGAAAGATGATGCCGATCGCCGCGGACGCGACGATACCGGGGACACCATCGAAGTAGTCCCAGATATAGCGCCCACTCACGCCAAAGACGTAGCCCAAGGTTACAAACGCGGTGGAGGAGATCACCTCGCCCAGCGCATCGAAGATCAGAAACCGGCGGAACGGATACTGTGCGATTCCCGCGAGAAGGTTGACCAGCGACGAAAAGGGCGTGAAGAGCCAGCGGGTGATGAAGATGGTCAAACCGGACCATTGCCGAAAATATTGCTGAGCCACTTCAATTGACGTCCTCGTGCGCGCCGATCGGTTCCCCAGTCGCTCCACCACGAGGGAGCCTACCCTTGTGCCGAGATGGTAACCCACGCTATCCCCGGCGACACTGCTGCCGGTGACCAGAACGACGAGGGACACGAGGTTGAGATCCTCCATCGCCGCCAGGGAGCCCGAGACTACGAGGATCGGCGTGATCGGCAACGGCACGCCTATGGAGCTGGCCAGAACGGTCACGGCGACGATCGGATAGCCATACGCCAGGACGAGGGTGAGGATCTCGTTGAGCAGAGAATCCATCTCAGGTTGACCCCGCTTCAGGCAGCCGGCGGATCGCACCTGGGGCGACCGGTGTGGTCGATTGATGGGTTTTGTACTGGAGAATCGCCGAACGGACGGCCGCGACGATCTCCTGCGGGCTCTTGTGCTGCGCCTGAGCGATGTCATCGAGGCTCAAGTGACGCGCCTCTTGCTCGTTCAGATGCACCGCAGCGAGAAGAACCGGCTCTGGAACGGAATAGGCGCGGGCAATGTAGTGCAGAGTCATCCAACCGGCGATCGCGGTTACGTCCGCGGATCGCTGAATCGGCGCACGATGTTGCAGACTCTGGGAGTACCGCGCGGCGAAGACGCCGGCGATCAGCAGGAAAACCAGGCCGGCCAGCACCACGAGGACGGCAAGCTTCGCTGATGGCAGCCTCTGAGTCGAAATGTCCGTCACTCCTTCGGAAAGTCGTCGAGACTGTGCTCGCCTGGCGGTCTGTCTGACCATCATCGCCACGTCGCAACGAGCCGACGACATCATGTTGACATGCAGAGCATAGCACCAGCTCGGTTATAGCTAAACTGCCTCTAAGGCGGCAAATAGGCGTCTTATCAATAGCGCGGGGCTAGAAGTCACGAGTTGATCCGGGACGGTCCGCCGCGTGGTGATGGTACGCTGCCCTCACCACAACGCGGCCTGCCGAGAGCGCCATCAAGTGGGCCGCGGCACAGCTAAAAC
>JAJYKO010000616.1:0-2468 GCA_021788565.1 Chloroflexota bacterium | reverse complement strand
GACGCTGATACTTTGGCTCGGACCAGGGAGGTGCGTGCGCTGGCTCTAAGCATCCTAGTGGACGAAGGAGCCGAAGTATGCCGCGTTCGGACGCAAGCCACAGTTCGGACGACGCTTTGGCTGGGCAGGCGACTTCAACAAGAAGGCCGCCCTTGCCTACTCAAAGTATGTCGTCGTGGACACCTTCGCCAGGGCGGTGCCCGATGGCAACGCCGAGGGCGCCATCAAGCGGGGCGCGGAACAGCTAAAACAGATCTACGCGGGCTAGCAGCGATGAAAGATAGGACTGACTCCGGTCCCTCATCCCACATCCGCCCAGCCCGGCTGCAGCATGAGCGTTGGCTGCTCGACCGCGTCAGCCAACCCAGCCGGAAATCCTTCCCCCGATCCAGCGAATTGCTCGAGAGAGGACGCTTCCATCCGCAATCAATGGCATGGCTTCTGCTTAATGCATTAAACAAGACAGATTGGTGCAATTATCAGGAGTTCTAAGTTGGCCTATCGTATCGCTGTTGTGGATGATGACTCCGCAATACTTGACTTGCTGCGCGTCATACTTGAGAGCGAATCTTACTCGGTCCAGACTTTCGAGTCCGCGCCGGTTGCCCTCAAGTCCGGCGTGAAGGAACCGCCCGATGCCATAATCATCGATTTGATGATGCCAGGCATGGATGGGCTCGAACTTCTCCGGGCCTTCAGGTACAACGCTCGCACGCGAGATCTGCCGGTACTGATCTGCTCGGCCTACTACGAAAATTTGGCAAGCTTCGAAGCCGAGCTCGCAAAGCAGAACGCTCTCTGGCTCCGCAAGCCGTTCCACGTTCAGGAGTTGCTGGACCTTGTGGAACGGATGGTGTCTGAAGCCGGTCATCGCGGTATGTCGAGTAGGAAGCGCAAAGCGGATGGGGCCCTCGGTGGACCCGGACAGGTGTCCGCATTCGCGGCGTAGAATCGCGGGAACCTGCAGCCACTCGCCAGCCACACGGTAGTTATCGAGAAACAGCTTGGGGGCGTATCACCAGATACGCCCCCAAGCTGTTTCTCTCGATTCCGCGCGGTTAGGTGATGGCCACTCAGTGAATCACGAAGGAGAGAACGACCAGCGCGACCAGCAGCGAGCTGACCAGGACGCCGATAATCCTCAGGTCGGTGTAGACGTAGCTGTAGTCCACGATCTGCTGGGCGAACTTCGCCGTGGATGGCGCTGGAGTCTTTCCGGAAGCTGGGCGTGCCTGAATGTCGCCTTTCGCCCTGGGCCGGAACTGGAGAACAGGCGCGCCAACGGTTGGGGTATCGTGGTCGTTCTCCTCCTCTTGCACAAGCTGCCTCGACGAGATGGCCGGGGCTACCTGAACGATCGGCCGCGATTCTTGCCGCTTCTTTGCTTTCTTCTTGCTGGCAGCAGCCACCCCGCGAGAAGGTTTGGACATGGATCTCCTCCTGTGCAGATCGTGGGGAAAATCGCCCCGACTCCTGTATTATATCGTAACGAGCCGTCAGAAGTCAGCCTTACCCCGTTGGCTTGGTCAAGTCGGCTAGCTATTCAGCTTCGGCGCGGAGGTAAGATTCGTGGAAATCAAAGACAGCGTAGTGGTCGTGACCGGCGCCGGGAGGGGCGGCGGGCGCGCAATCGCGCTGGAATTCGCCCATCGCGGGGCCAGGGTTGCCCTTGTTGCTAGAACCGAAGGGCAGCTCATCGAGGTGGCAAAGGAGATTCGCTCATCGAACGGTGAGGCGCTGGTGGTACCCGCGGACGTCACTAACGAGTCTGAGGTGGCCAGAATGGCACGGCAGATCCTGGCAGCCTTCGGCACGGTGGACATTCTGGTAAACAACGCGGGCATCATGCATAGGGGCGCTGTGGAGACCACGACCCTGGAGGACTGGAGCAGGATCCTGGCCGTCAACGTGACTGGGCCTTTCCTCTGCTCGCGCGCCTTCATCAAACCTATGCGGGAACAGAAGCGGGGCCACATCATCAACATCTCTTCCGGAGCAGGCAAGCAGGGCTATGCAAACATCGCGGCCTACTCAGCCTCGAAGTTCGCGGTTATCGGGTTTTCGGAGTCGCTGGCGGCCGAGTTGATGGACTCCGGAATCAAGGTGACGACGCTGGTTCCAGGCAGCATCGACAGCAGCTTCGGTGGATGGAAGCCGGGTGAGCGTCAAGGGGTTAAGCTTCTCCAGCCGGAAGATGTAGCCCAGGCGATCGTCGCCATCGTGAGCCAGCCCGACCGAGCCTGGACCCAGGAAATGAACCTCTGGCCATTCAAGTAAGGTGTCTGGGGTCGGGGATAGGGGACGCGGCCCAGTCCCCCGACCCCCGTCACCCGTGTGAGAGGCGAAAGACCAGCGTCGCGAGTCGGGCCGCGAGATCCTCGTTGGACACGATCACGCCAGCGGGTAGCTCAAGCTTGGCGGGGGCGAAGTTCATAATTGCCGTGATCCCAGCCTTGACGAGTCTCTCC